>CAZXNX010000061.1:0-10337 GCA_964642225.1 uncultured Solirubrobacteraceae bacterium
GGCGCCCTCGGGCGTGCTCAGGTCGACCGCGCGCACGTCCCCGGCCACGTCCCGCAGCGGCTCGATCGTCTCGATGCTGCGGTCGCCGGCGGCCACCCACGCGCCGTGGGCGGCCAGCGCGCGGACGACGTGCGGCCCCAGGCCGCCACCGGCACCGGCGACGGCGATGCGCCGCCCGTCCAGAGCCCCGCTCATGCGGCGACCACCTGCGCCGCGGCGGTGGAGGGCCGGCGCTCCAGGACGGGTGCCAGCTTCTCCTTCAGCGAGCTGTAGAACATCGACAGCGGGAACTCGTCGGGGAGCACCTCGTCGATGTACGGGCGCGGATCCTCGACGTCGGCGAAGTCGCGCACCTCGGACTTCCACTTCGAGCCGGCGGCGGCCGGGACGTAGCGGGAGACGAGGTCGTGGGCGGCGCCCCACTGGGAGAGCTTCGAGCGGTTGATGCCATCACGGTAGAGGGTCTCCACGTCGTTGCGGAGATTCGCGACCGTCTCGGCGACGATCTCCCACTCGATCGTCAGGCGGTTGTCCGTCCACCGCAGGGCGTTGTGGTGGTGCAGGTAGGCGAACAGGAGCTGGCCGCCGAGCCCGTCGTAGTTGCGTACCCGCGAGCCGGTCACCGGGAAGCGGAAGAGCCGGTCGAAGAGGATCGCGTACTGCGCGTCGCGGGCGTACGCCCGGCCCATGCGCTCCAGCTCCATCGCCTCGCCGAACGCGGTGAGGTCGCAGCGCAGCTCCTCCAGCGAGTACATCCAGTACGGCATGCGCTGGCGGATCATGAACGGGTCGAAGGGCAGGTCACCGTGGCTGTGGGCGCGATCGTGGATGAGGTCCCACAGCTCGTAGGCGTCCTGGGAGAGCTGCTCGGAGCGCAGGAGCGCGGCGGCGTCCGGCGGCACGTTGAGCCCGAGCAGGTCGGCGGCCGCGGAGCCCACGCGGCGGAAGCGCTCGGCCTCGCGGTCGCACAGGATCGCGCCGAAGTGGTTGGCGGGCTTGCCGGCGATCGACACCGTCTCGGGGAAGAGCACGGCGCACTCGGAGTCGTAGCCGAGGGTGTTGTCGACCAGCGTGATCGGCACGTACTTCTCGTTGTCGTACCGCGAGTGCTCCAGCTCGGCGAGCCACTGCGGCCACGGCACGTTCACGATCAGCGCCTCGAAGCGCGTGTCCCGTGACCCGTTCTGCGTGTACATCGGGAACAGCACGAGGTGCTGGGCGTGGTCGCGGCGGTCCAGGTCGGGGCGGAAGAGGTCCAGCGAGGCGGTGAAGTCCGGCTTGGCGCAGCCGCCGTCGACCCACGCCCGCAGGTCCTCGCCCACGGCGGCCAGGTACTCCTGCTCGTGGGGGAACGCGGGGGCCAGCTCCGTGACGGCCTCGGCCATCGCGGCCACGTGGGCGCGCACACGCGCCTCGTCCTGCTGCTGCAGGTCGACGGACCCGTCGGGCTCCTGCAGGAGGCGCAGGGCGTCGGTCTCCGCGCGCAGGCGCTTCCAGGCCGCGCTGCCGGCCACACCGTCGTCGGCCGGCAGGTCGGCCGCGGCGAGCGCGGCGGTGGCCGCCCACTGGACGAGGTTGGACCACAGCGCCTCGTGGTCGAGGGCCTCGATGCAGTCGTCGCCGAAGAGGTCGGAGTCGGCCAGCACGATCACGCGGCCGGCGCCGTGGCGCACGGCCACCGCCAGCGGGGCGTCGGGGGTCGACGCGGTGGGGGAGGTGCGGGCCAGGACCTGCACGCCCGGCGCCTGCTCGTCGACGATGAGCGTGCCGGCGCGGTAGAAGCACGCCTCGTGGACGCGGGCCAGGATGTCGCCGCCCGTGCCGCGCTCGCCGGCCAGGACGTCGGCGAGCACCCACGACGGGGTGTTGGCGCGGTGGCTGCCGTAGTCCTGCACGGTCTCGTTGGCGATCCCGATGCCGAAGCGGCCGACGAGCTCGCCCAGGTTGTTGCCGTACTTCTCCTGCTCGCTCTCGGCGAGCACGACGAGGCCGCCGCCGGCGGCGACGAACGCCTCGACGGCGTCGAGCTCCTCGGGGTCCAGCACGGGCGAGCCCAGGCCGGTGGTGGACTCCCACCGGGGGTCGGACGGGTGCGCGAGCACGAGGACGTCGGTGCGGGAGAGCAGCTCGTCCCGGAGGGGGAGGTCGACGTTGGCGGTGACCTCCATGCGCCGTGCGCGCAGGGCGTCGGCGGCCTTCTCGTAGGACGCGTCGCCGGGGTGGGAGGGCTGCATCGCGGCAGCCGCCTCCGGGCGGATCGACCACGCCTGGCTGTGGCGCTCGTCGAACGTGATCTTCGAAACGGGGCTGGGAGCGGTCATCCCTACACGCTACGGTGATGTCCACCCACCCTCAACCCCGGAAACCCTGCTCATGGCCAACGATTCATTGCGCGTCGACGACATCGACCGACAGATTCTTGCGGCGCTGCTCGATGACGGCCGGGAGACGTACGACCAGCTCGGCAAACGCGTCTCGCTGTCGGCGCCGGCGGTCAAGCGCCGCGTCGACCGATTGCGCGAGCAGGGCGTCCTGCAGGGCTTCAAGGCGGTGGTCAACCACGCCGCCCTGGGACCCAACCTGGAGGCGGTGATCGAGCTGTTCTACGCCCCCGGGATCCAGATCGACCACGTGCGCGACTCGCTGCGCCCGCACCCCGAGGTGGTGGAGGCCTGGTCGGTGACGGGGGACGCCGACTGCATGGTGCGCGTGCGGGTGCGCGACCCCGCCGACCTGGAGCGGGTGATCATGGAGCTGCAGCGCCAGGCCTCGGTGGTGCGGACCCGCTCGCAGTTCGTCATGTCGCACCTCATCGAGCGCCGCGACTGACGCAGTGTGCGACACGGTGTTGCGGGCGAATACTGAACACAGCACGTGCGCGTTCACCTAGCCTTGACACCATGGCGCCTTCGGGGAGTGAGCGCAGGCCCCCCGTACCCTCGGCGCGGCGGCTGGCGGCGGTGCTCGAGGCCGGCAACGACGTCGTGGGCCCCGGGAACGACGGCCGGGCGCTCGTCAACGGGATGTGCACGATCGCCGTCGGCCTCGGCGGGATGAAGGTTGCCGGGGTCTGGCTGGTCCGGCCCGGTGCGGAGGGCGACGGCGGCGACGCGCTCGAGCTGGTCGCGCAGGTGGGGGCGTCCGGCGACGTCCTTGACGCGATGCGCCTGCGCGTGCGCAGCACCGATCAGGACATGCCGGCGGTGCGGGCGATGCGGGACGGGCGGCCCCTGACACGCCAGGACCTTGCATCGGATCCGGCGACGGCGTCGTGGGCCGACCTGGCGGCCACCGCCGGCGTCCGCTCTTCGGCGGTGTTCCCGTTGCATGGTCCGAGTGGCCCGGCCGGGATCCTCGCGGTGTGGGCGATCGCGACTGGGGCCTTCGACGACACGACGGTGCAGGAGTTTCTCGAGCTCGCCGAGGCGGGGTCGGCGATGCTCCCGGACGCCGGCAAGCTGGCCGCGCTCGACCCCGTCCCGCGCTCGCGGCAGGACGAGCTCGAGACCATGTTCAGCGCCATGAACGACGCGGTCGTGGTGCTCGACCACGACCTGCGGATCATCGACCTCAACCCGGCGTTCGAGCGCCTCAAGGGCGCCGACCGCGCCACGCTCCTGGGCACCGTCCCGCCCTGGCCGGGCTGGACGCCGGTGGACGACGAGGCGCTCGAGGTGATCAAGCGCGCATTCGACACCGGGCTCTCGCAGGGACGCGTGCGCATGCCCCGGGTCGACGGCGTGCACTTCACGGCCGACGTCACGCACACCCGCATCCAGGGGCCCGGTGGCGAGCCCCGAGTCGTCTCGACCATCCACGACGTGTCGGACATCGAGGCCGCCCGGGCGGACGCGGTCGCCGCCCGCGACTACCTCGAGGCGGTCACCAGCGCGATGGTCGAGGGCATGTACGTGATCGATCGCGGCGGCGCCATCACCTACGTCAACTCGGCCGCCGCCGCCATGCTCGGCTGGACCGTCGACGAGCTGATCGGCGTGCGGGCCCACGACACGTTCCACTACAACCACCCGGACGGCCGGCCCTACCCGATCGAGGACTGCCCGATGGTCGGGTGCGCCACGTACGGCGGCCGGCTCGAAGGCCTGCGCGAGGTCTTCCAGCGCCGCGACGGCTCGCAGATGCACGCGCTGATCAGCGCCGCCCCGTTCGCCACGCACGACGGCCAGGGCGGCACGGTGGTCGCGTTCAGCGACGCGGAGGCGCTGTGGGAGGAGGAGCGCCGCAACGAGCGGGAGCTGTCGCAGATCGCCTGGGTCGGCCGCCTGCGCGACGCCCTCGACGAGGACCGGCTGCTGCTCTACGCCCAGCCGATCGTCGACGCGCAGGAGGGAGGCACCGTCCAGCACGAGCTGCTCCTGCGGATGCGCACCCCCTCGGGGGCGATCATCGCGGCCTCGGACTTCCTGCCCTCTGCCGAGCGCTTCGGCCTGATGGGCCGCGTCGACCGGTGGGTCGTGCTGGAGGCGGTCGCGCTCGCCTCCCGGGGCATCCCCGTGGAGTTCAACCTCTCGGCCGGGTCCTTCGCCGACCCCAGCGTGATCGTGGAGCTCGAGAACGCCGTGCACGGGTCGACGGTCGACCCGTCCCTGATCGTGGTCGAGGTGACGGAGACCGCCCTCATCAACGCCGAGGCGGCGACCCGCCGCGCCCTGGAGCGGATCCAGCGGCTGGGCTGCCGCGTGGCCATCGACGACTTCGGCACCGGCTACGGCGGGCTCACCTACGTCAAGCGCTTCCCCGTCGACATCCTCAAGATCGACGTGGAGTTCGTCACCGACGCCCTGCACAGCGACCAGAGCCGCTCGGTCGTCCACTCGGTGGTCGAGCTCGCCACGGGGCTCGGCCTGGAGACGGTCGCCGAGGGCGTCGAGGACGCGGCCACCTTCGCCCTCATGCAGAGCCTCGGGGTCACCCACATCCAGGGCTACCACGTCGGGCGCCCGGCGCCCGCCCTGGACCTGGCCTGACGCCGCCGGCCCTCAGCGCGGCTCGAGCGCGCCGGTGAGCAGGCGCTCCACCACCGCGTACTCCTGGCGCAGCAGCCGGGAGGTGAGGAACTGCGTGCGCACCCGGTCGTGGGCCGCGGCGCCCAGGGACCGCATGCGATCGGGGTCCTGCAGCAGGGCCACCAGCGCGGCGCCGTAGGCGGCCAGGTCGGTGGGGTCGGGCAGCAGGATGCCGCTGACCCCGTCGTCGATCTGGTCCTGGATGCCGCCCACGCCACTGGCGACCACCGCACGGGCCTTCCACATCCCCTCCGACACGGTGAGGCCGAACCCTTCGGCCAGGCTCTTCTGGACGATGATCGTGGCGTGCCGCTGCAGCGCGTTGACCATCGCGGCGCTCTCGCTGCGATGCGTCGCCGGGAGCGACACGAGGTGGACACGGCGGCGGATCTCGGGGGCCAGGGCGGCCCGGGCCTGCCGCACGGCGGCGTACACCGCGGCGCCCTCGGGGTCGTCGCTCACGCTGGACGGGTCGGGGCCGGCGAGCACGAGCCGCACGCCCGGCACCACGGGGGCGACGTGGTCGGCGAAGCCCGTGAGCACGCCGACCGGGTCCTTGAGCGGGTCCCAGCGGGAGACCTGCAGGACGATCGGGTCCTCCAGCGCCAGCGGCTCGTCCTGGTCGACGGCCGCAGTGCGCGAGACGACGTCGATGGACCAGTCCTGGTGCACGAACACCGGGGCGCCGTCGGTCGTCCCCGTGGCGATGCCCGAGGTCACCAGCACGGCGGCCACGTCGACGTCGTCCATCGCGACGTTCTTCTCGACGAAGATGTCGATCGCCGGCTGGATGACGGTGACGTCGCGCTCGGAGAGCTGCGGCGGCACGTACGACCAGCGCGAGAAGACGAAGGCCTCGACCGGCTCCAGGTAGGGGAGCAGGAAGCCCCACGCGTCGCGGACGTGGTCGTTCTCCTCGTCGGCGCCGATGTGGGCGCGCCAGATCACGTGCGCACCGGCCCGGGCCACCAGCGCCGCCATGCCGGCGGTCTGCGGGTCGTGCAGGATCACCACGTCGCCATGCTTGATCTGGGCGACGAGCTCGCGGGCGTTGTCGCGCGTGACCCGCTCGTAGACCTCCTGCTCGTCCGGGCCGAGCGGCCCGCCGTCGCCGGCGCTGCCGTGGAGCCGGTGGTGCAGCCGCTTGGTCAGCGTGAAGAAGTCCTGGTCGCCCTCGATCACCGTCCAGCGCTCGTCCATCCGGGTCGTCCCGCTCTGGGCCAGGGCGGCAGTGAGCAGCTCGGCGACGCCGCCGCCCACCGCGGTCGAGTTGACGTTCCACAGCGTGCGGCCGTGGAGCATCGCCTCGGCGTGGCGGTTGACCTCGTCGATCCGGCTCCACTCGGCCATCTCCTCGCGGCGCTCGACCGGCATCGTCGGGACCCGGACGGTGTGCATGCGGGTCATCGGCGGATCCCGTGCCCGTCGCCCTGGATGAGCGCGCGGTAGAACTCCGCGGCCTGCTGGAAGTACCGCGCGGCCAGGTACTGGCGGCGCACCCGCTCGTGGGCCTCGGCGCCGATCGCGGCGGCGCGGACGGGGTCGGCGAGCAGGCCGACGACGGCACGGCCGAACGCCTCGAGGTCCGTGGGATCGTCGAGCAGGACGCCGTCCACGCCGTCGGTGATCTGGTCCTGGATGCCGCCGACGGCGCTGGCCACGATCGGCCGGTACTTCCACATCGACTCCGTGACCGTGAGGCCGAAGCCCTCGGCCAGGCTCTTCTGGATGATGATCGTGGCGTGCCGCTGCAGCGCGTTGACGACGCCCGCGCTCTCGGCGGGGTCCTCGGCGGGGATGCTGGCCAGGTGCACGCGGCGCCGCGCGTCCGGCTCCAGGGCCTCGCGCGCCGCGCACGCCTGCGCGTACACGTCGGGCGCGGCCGGGTCGTAGAGACGCAGGTCCTGCGCGGCCGGCCCGGCGAGCAGCAGGCGCACGTCGGGGACGACCGGCGCGATGTGGCGGCCGAAGCCCTCGATCACCCCGACCGGGTCCTTGAGCTCGTCCCACAGGGCGATCTGCACGAGGAGGCGGTCGTCCAGGGAGAGCGGCTCGTCCTGCTCCATCACGGCCTGGCGCGTGACGGTGCTGGCCCGGCCGAAGTAGGGGGTGATGACGGCACGCACGCCGGCCGGGCCGTCCGCGATCCCGGCGGCCACGAGGATCGCCGCGACCCGGACCTTGTCGAGCCCGACGTTCTTCTCGCTGAACAGGTCCAGCGCGGGGGGGATCACCGAGACGTTGGGCCCCGGGATCCCGGGTGGGACGAACGGCCAGCGGGAGAGGGCGAAGCGCTGCACCGCGTCGAGGCCGGGCCGCAGGAACGCCAGTGCGCGGCGCACGTGCTCGTTGGTCCGCTCCGCGCCGACGTGGGAGAGCCAGACGACGTGGGCGCCGGTGCCCTGCAGGCCGGGCGCCATGCCGATGGCCAGCTCCCCGTGGAGGAAGACGACATCGCCCGGCTTGACCTCGGAGGCGAGCTGGTGGGCGTTGGCCAGCGCGGTGCGGTCGTAGATCTCCCGCTCGGCGGGGCCGAGCGGGCCGCCGTCGCCGGGCATGCCGTAGAGCAGGCGGTCCAGCCGCTTGCCGATGACGAAGAACTCGGGCTCGCCGTCCATCACGAGCCACCGGGAGTCGATGCCTCCGACGGTGCAGTGGGCGACCGAGGAGGTGAGCAGCTCGGCCGCCTCGCCGTACAGGCTCGACGTGACATCCCAGATCGTGCGGCCCGCGAGCAGCGCCGCGCCGGCCTGCATGACCTGCTCGACCTGCTCCCACTCGGCCATCGTCTCCAGCCGGTCGAGGGGGAGGGGGACGACGTTGATGTTCTGGAGCTTCGTCATGACGAGTGGCGGTACGCCAGCATCCCACTTTCTGGAGTGGTCAGTCCACGACGTGCACGATCTCCACCGCGGCGGCCTCCAGCACGTCGCGGCCGTCGAGAACGGCGTATCCCTCGCGGTAGTAGAGGCGGGTGACGCCCGCGCCCGCGATGAGCTTGGCGCACGGCGGGCAGGGGAAGTCGGTGACGTACATCGTCGCGCCGTCGGTGGCCCGGCCCGCGCGGGCCGCGCCGGCGATGAGCCGGGCCTCGGCGTGGGTGGCGGTCGAGATCTCCAGGTTGACGCCGCGGAAGAAGTTGGCCCGCGGGTCGCCGACCACGTACGGGCTCAGCGGATGGGGGTTGGCCTCGTTGTGGGTGGAGGCCACCGTGCCGTCGGCGAAGCGGATCGCCGCCCCGACCCGCCGCCACCAGTCGACGCTGCGCGCGGCCTCCTCCTCGGCGGCGCCGGCCAGGTCGGCGACCGCCTCCTGGGTGGTCACGGTGCGCGCGGCCCGGGGGTCGAGCAGCTGGACGCTGCGGGACTTGTCCCAGCGCAGGAAGGTGGTGTCGTAGTGCACGGAGCAGCGGGGGAAGTGGCGCTCGACCACCTGGTAGCTGACGTCCTCGGCCGGGAGCACGAGCGCGGGGTCCTCGGCGGCCAGCCGCTCGGCGGCGGCGGTGTCCAGGACGGCGACCGAGGCGCACAGGTCCCAGCCCGCGATGGCGTCGCGCACGAGGCCCGCGTCCAGGGCGCGGATGTCCTTGGCCAGCGGGCGGTAGTCGGCGTAGAGCTCCGGCCCGATGAGGTACAGGGCCGTGTCGCGCGCGTGGGTCTGCAGGAACCGGCGGTATCCCTCGTGCAGGACCGGGATGTACGCGACGACGGCGGTGTCCGTCATTGCCGGCGCAGGATCCCGTCGATCAGGCCCGGGAGGACCTCGGCCAGCTTGGGCCCGAGCCGCTCGCCCAGGTGCATGTACATCTGGCGGATGCGCTCGCTGGTGGTCACCGAGGCCTGGCGCTCGACGACCTCGATGCGGCCGCACCACTCCATCAGCGCCTCCTGGTCCTCGGCGTTGTAGGAGTGGTCGGCGGTGAGCACGAGCACGTCGGGGCGCACCGCCCTGATGAGGCTCCAGTGCTCGTCGGCGTCCTGCTTGAGGTAGATGAGGTCGACGGGGCGCTGGTAGGCCAGCATCTCCACGCGCTCGCCCTCGGGCACCATCGGCCGGTCGTCGCCCTTGCGCCGGCGGATCTTCGCGTCGCCGTCCACGCCGACCGCCAGCACGTCGCCGAACTCGCGTGCCCGCGCCAGGTACTTGACGTGCCCGAGGTGGATCAGGTCGAAGGAGCCCGACGTGAGCACGACCTTGTAGCCGAGCCCCTTGAGGTGCTCGACCGTGCGGGTCATCTCCTCCAGCGAGGTGGCCAGACGGTCTTCGAAGTTCGCGTTGGGGCTCAGGATGCCGCTGGTGACTGCCATTTCGATCCTTCTCGGGGCGGATGCCGGGTGCCGACCCTACCGGGCATCCATCTGGCGTCACCGCCAAACTGCCCTGTCCACGACCGAAAGCCGCCACGACGTTCATGCCCGACTACCTGCCCTACGCGCAGCGCCCGGTGAGCACCGAGTACCGCGACATGCTCAGCACGATCCGCACCCGGGGTGTCCGCGTGCAGACCAAGCAGGGCGAGGACGCCCTGGCGGTGGCCGGCGTCGCGATGCGGTTCCCCATGTCCGACGGCGCCGCGGTGATCACCGAGCGGTCCGTCGCCGGGTTCGCGGGCAAGGCGATCGGCGAGCTGTGCGCCTTCATCAACGGGGCCCGCACGCTGGACGACCTGGCGGCGTTCGGCTGTGACTGGTGGGACGCGTGGGCGACCCCGGAGAAGTGCGAGCCACGCGGGCTGCAGGCCGGCGACCTGGGCCCCGGCTCCTACGGCCACGCCTTCCACAACTTCACCACCGACCTCGACGGCGACGACCCCGGGTTCGACCAGCTGCCGCACCTGATCAAGAAGCTCAAGGACCTGCCGCTGGACCGCACCGCGGTGATGAGCCCGTGGATCCCGAACGCCAACCACCGCGAGGCGGGCGTCAAGTCGCGCAACACGATCGCGCCGTGCCACGGCTGGATCCACGCGATGGTGCTGGGCGACAAGCTGCACCTCGTCCACAACCAGCGCTCGGGCGACACGCCGGTCGGGGTGCCGTCGAACATGGCCCAGTACACGGCGCTGGGGCTCATGCTCGAGCAGCTCACCGGCTACGAGTTCGCCGAGTACGTGCACTGGATCCAGTACGCCCACATCTACGCCAACCAGTTCGACGCCGTGGACGAGATGCTGTCGCGCACGCCGCGCGCGCTGCCGACGCTGCTGCTCACCGAGGCGGGACGGCGCATCACCGACATCCACGACTTCCGCGCCGAGCACTTCGTGCTGAGCGACTACGACCCGCACCCGGCGATCCGCGACATCCCCGT
>CAZXNX010000062.1:0-10297 GCA_964642225.1 uncultured Solirubrobacteraceae bacterium
GGCCCGGGCCGAGCCGGCTCCGCCGCCGGCCGACCCGCTCCCGGCATGACCCGGGGCGGCTGGGTGGCGCGCCTGGCGCCCGCGGCCGCCCTGGCCGTGGTGTGGTGGGTCGTCACCAAGCACGGGCCCACGTCCGACATCACCGTCTCGGACCTCTACCTCTACGGCGTCTACGCCGACCTGGTGCGCGACGGCATGGTGCCGTTCCGCGACTTCGGGTTCGAGTACCCGCCGCTGGCGATCGTGCCGATCGTCGCGGCGCGCTGGCTCGGCGGGAGCGGCGCGCACGGCTTCGAGGTCGCGTTCGACGCGCTGACCCTGGCGGCCGCGCTGATCCTGCAGTGGTGCGTGGGGCTCATCGCCGGGCGCCGGGCCGCGTGGCTGATGGTGCTGCTGCCGGTCGCCTGCGGCGCGCTGGTGCGCACCCACCTGGACATCTTCCCCGCGGCGCTGGCCCTCGGGGGCCTGGCGCTCGTGCTGCGCCACCGGCCGGTGTGGGGGCTGGCCGTCCTCGGGGTCGGCGCCGGGGTCAAGCTCGTCCCCGGGCTCATCGCCGTCGTCGTGGTGGCGTGGCTGCTGGGGCGCGGCGAGCGCCGGGCCGCCTGGCGCGGCGCGCTGGCCTTCGCGGCCGTGTTCCTCGTCGTGCTCCTGCCGTTCGCCGGCCAGGGCGAGGTGGACATGGTCACCTTCCACCTGGACCGCCCGGTGCAGATCGAGTCCGGGCCCGCCAGCGTGCTGTGGGCGCTCGGCGGCACCTACGTGACGGGGACCAACCTGCACCCCGACGAGTTCAAGTCCAACGGCCTGGCGGGCCCGCACGTCGACACGGTCACGACGCTGTTCAGCATCCTGCTCGTGGTCGTCCTCATCGCGATCGTCCTGCTCGCGGCGCGGCGCCCGCGGCCGCGCGAGCTGGTGCTGTGCGCGTTCGCCGCGCTCCTGGCCTTCGTCGTCCTGGGCAAGGTGTTGTCGCCGCAGTACATCGTGTGGCTGTTCCCCTTCGCGGCGAGCGCATGGTGCTGGCCGGCGCCGGATGGGGAGGGCCGGGCGCTGCCGCGCACGGCGGCGCTGTGCGTGCTGGCCGCGGCCGTGCTCGCCCAGTTCTGGTTCCCCGGCCGCTACTTCCGGCTGGTGGCCGGCGACGGCTCGATCGCGCTGCTCGTCGGCATCCGCAACCTCCTGCTCCTGGCGGCGCTCGGCGCGCTCCTGGCGGCGGTGGCGCGCGCCCCGGCTATCCGCGCCAGGGCCGCAGCACCGGCTCGATCGCCGACGCCGACAGCGTCCGCTGCGACCGGATGACGACGCCCATCAGCCACGGGTCGTCCTCCGACGTCTCGAAGCGCACCGGCATGTGCGTGGACATCGACTGGATCGCCTGCTCCTTCTTGACGCCGATCACGCCGCCGCGCGGGCCGGTCATCCCGACGTCGGTGATGTAGGCGGTCCCGCCGGGCAGGACGCGGAAGTCGTTGGTCGGAACGTGCGTGTGGGTGCCCACCACCGCGGTCACGCGGCCGTCCAGGTGCCAGCCCAGGCCGACCTTCTCGCTCGTGGCCTCGGCATGGACGTCCACCAGCAGGTGGTCGGCGCCGCGCCGGATCAGGTCGCCGACGGCCGCGTCGGTCTCGGCGAACATCGGCCGCCCCGCCTGCAGGAACAGGTTGCCCGAGGTGTTGACCACGCCGAGCTTCAGCCCGGTCGTGCCCATCTCCACCAGGCAGCTGCCGTGGCCGGGCTGGCTCTTGAGGTAGTTCACGGGCCGCAGGATGCGCGGCTCGTCGTCGAGGTAGCCGTAGATCGCCTTCTGGCGGTAGGTGTGGTTGCCGAGCGTGATCACGTCGACGCCGGCGTCCAGCAGCTCGTCGGCGATCTTCGGGGTGATGCCCAGGCCGCCCGCGGCGTTCTCGCCGTTGACCACCACGGCGTCGGGGGTGTACTCCTCGCGCAGGCCGGGCAGAAGGCCCAGCAGGGCGCGCCGGCCGAGGCCGCCCACCACGTCGCCGATGAAGAGGATGGTCGCGGAAGCGTCGGGCACGACGCATACTCTCGCGCACGGGACCGATGCACGACGACCAGCCCACAGCCGTCACCCCTCCGGACGCCCCCGCGCCGGAGCCGCAGGACGTGCCGCAGCCGCGGGTCGACGGCCCGCGCGCCGCGCCGCCGCTCGTCGTCGCCCGCTGGGTGCAGCTCGTCGCCCTGCCGCTCATCCTGGTGATGCTGTGGGCGCTGGCCCGCGCCGCCGGCAACGTGCTGCTCATCTTCCTGGCCGCGGCGGTGGCGGCGATGATCCTCAACCCGCTCGTCGGCGTGCTGCGCAAGGCGCGGGTGCCGCGCGGCGCCAGCGTGCTCATCGTCTTCCTGCTCTTCCTCCTCGTCGTCGGCACCGCCGGGTACCTGCTGGCCAACCCGATCGCCAAGCAGGTGCAGCGCTTCCAGGACGACGTGCCGCGCATCACCCGCTCGGCCAACACGCAGCTCGCCGACCTGCAGCAGTACTTCGACGACAACGGCATCAACGTCGAGATCAAGAAGCAGGGCCAGACGGCGCTGCAGACGCTCGAGCAGAAGGTGCTGGGCGGCACCAGCGACGTCGTCAGCTTCGGCGGCGACCTGCTCTCCTCCGTCGTCACGGCCGGCTTCAGCCTGATCCTCACCTTCGTGGTGATGGTCTACATGCTGCTCTACGGGGAGCGCATCGGGGACTGGGTGCGACGACACATGCCGCCGGGCGACGGGACCGCCGACGATGACTTCCCCCGCCGCGTGCAGCACGCGGTGTCCGGCTACGTCCGCGGCCAGGTGCTGTTCAGCATCCTCATGGGGGCGGGGGCGACGCTCGGGCTCTACATCTTCGGCCTGGTGGGGATCTTCCCGCCGGGCAAGACCTATGCGCTGGCGTTCGGGATCTTCTTCGGCGTGATGGAGCTGATCCCGTACGTCGGGCCGGTGCTGGGCGCGGTGCCGCCGGTGCTCGTGGCGCTCTTCCAGGACCCGCTCACGGCGGTGTGGGTGATCCTGCTCTTCGTGGCCCTGCAGCAGCTCGAGGGGCACATCGTGGCCCCGCAGGTGTTCGGCCGCACGCTGCGCATCAACCCGCTGCTGGTGATCTTCGCCCTGCTGGTGGGCGGCGAGCTGTACGGGCTGGTGGGGGCGCTCCTGGCGCTGCCGCTGGCCGCGATCCTGCGGGAGACGTTCGACTACCTGCGTGGCCACCTCGTGCTCGAGCCGTGGGAGTCGACCTCGCCGGTCGCGCTGGCCGTCGGGCCGCCGGGGAGCGTGGACGTGCCACCCGCCCTGGAGGAGCCCGGCGACGGGCCGACCGCCGTCTTCTGCGGCGCGTGCGGCACGGGCGGCCGCCCCGGCGACCAGTACTGCCGTGCGTGCGGCGCGGCGCTGGAGCCGCAGGAGCATCCCGCCACCACCGGCGGGCCGCCGCGCCCGGCGGGATAGCCTGCGTGCCATGACGAGCGCGCCGGCGGCGGATCCCACCACCGTCATCGGGGGTGCGGGGCTGACCAAGCGATTCGGGTCGCGGGTGGCCCTGCAGGACGTGAGCTTCGCGGCGGCGGCCGGCGAGGTGCTGGCCATCATCGGGCCCAACGGCGCGGGCAAGACGACGCTGCTGTCGCTGCTCGCCGGCATCCGCGCCCCCGACGCGGGCACGGTGCTGACTCCGGCCGGCGCTCCCTCGCGCCTGGGCTGGGTCCCGCAGCAGGCCGCCGTCTACGGCAAGCTGACGGTGGCCGAGAACCTGCGGCTGTTCGCCCGCCTGGAGGGCGTCGGGGACGTGGAGGCGGTGGTCGAGCGCATGCTGGAGCAGACCGACCTGCGCGACCGCGCCGGCGACGAGCTCTCCACCCTGAGCGGCGGCAACCGCCAGCGGGTCAACATCGCCGTGGGCCTGCTCGCCGATCCGCCCGGGCTGCTGCTCGACGAGCCCTCGGCCTCCCTGGACCCCCGCCAGCGCGAACGGCTCTGGGAGTTCATCTCCGGGCTGGCCCGCACCGGCACCACCGTCGTCTTCTCCACCCACGACGTGGCCGAGGCCGACCGCTACGCCGACCGCCTCCTCGTGCTGGCCGACGGGGAGCTGCTCTACACCGGACCGCCCTCGGACCTCATCGGCGCGCACGGCGCCGCCGCGGGCGAGGCGGGCGACTTCGAGGGCGCGTTCGTGCGCTTCCTGCGGGCCCAGGGGCACTGAGGGGCCCGATGCGCTGGCTGGCGATCAAGGACCTGCAGGTGCTGCGGCGCTCGCCGCTGCTGGTGGCGATGCTCGTGGCCTACCCGATCATCATCTCGGTGCTCATCGGCCTGGCGCTGTCGCGCGGGCCGGAGAAGCCGAAGGTGGCGTTCTTCAACGAGGTCCCCAAGGGCGCGGCCACCGTGAAGCTCGGCGGCGAGTCGATCGACACGTCCAAGTACGCCAACGAGCTGTTCAAGAGCGTGACGCCGATCCGCGTGAACTCCCGCGCCGAGGCGATCGCCAAGGTCAAGTCGGGGGAGGCGCTCGGCGCGCTGATCGTCCCCGCCGACATCGTGCAGCGGTTGCAGGGCACCGCCAGCCTCGGCGCGGGCCGCTCCCCCGAGGTGGAGGTCCTCTACAACGTCGAGGACCCGGTGAAGGCCGCCTACGTCAAGTCCGTGGTCGACGCGCGCCTGGCCGACGCCAACCAGGCGCTGTCCAAGAAGCTCACCACGACGGCGGCCGAGTACCTCAAGGTGCTGCTCGACGGCGGCTCGTTCGACCTGCTGGGCCAGTCCATCGACGTGCTCGGGCTGCGCACGACGAAGAACATCCTGGACGCGACGCTCACCCGCTTCCCGCCGGGCTCGGCCGACCGCGACGCGCTCGAGCGGGTGTCGCGCTTCTCCCAGATCGCCGTCGACAACCTCGACCTCTCCGGCCCCATCCTGCAGTCGATCGCCAACCCGATCGAGGTCAAGCAGACGGTCGTCAACGGCAAGCGCACTCCGCTGTCGTCGTACGCCGTGGCGGTGTCGGTCACGCTGTCGCTGATGTTCGTCGCCGTGCTCCTGGGCGCGGGGCTGCTGGCCGCCGAGCGGGAGGAGCACACCTTCGCCCGCCTCGTGCGCGGCCTCGTGTCGCGCACCTCCCTGACGGTGGAGAAGATCGGGCTGTCGGCCCTGTTCGGCCTCGTCGTGACCGCGCTGATGGTCGTCGGCGTCGGCCTGTTCGTGGACATCGACTTCGGGCGGGCGCCCTCCTGGCTGGCCGCCCTGGCCGGTGGCGCGCTGGCCTTCGCCGCGATGGGCGTGGCGATCGGCGCGCTCACGCGCGAGGTCCGCGCCGCCTCGCTGCTCGGCGTGCTGCTGGCGCTGCCCGTGGCCTTCCTGGCCCTCGTGCCCAGCGGCGCGGTCGCGCCGGGGCTCTACGACGTGATCCGCGCCGTCTCGGCCGTCTTCCCGTTCCGCCCGACGCTGTCGGCGCTGCAGGCCGGGTTCGACGGGGCCGGCTCCCTGGCCCCGCCGCTCCTGCACCTCGGCGCGCTGCTGCTCGGCTACGGGCTGCTGGCCCGCCTCGCGCTGCGCCGCTTCGCCTAAGCGGTGACGGGCGTCCAGAGGGCGTCGATCTCGGCCTCGGCCGCGGCGCGGCTCTCGTCGGCGTAGCCCTGGAACTCGGCCAGCGCCGGCACCGTGTGGGCGAGCGTCATCTCCGAGCGGATGTACCGCGGGGTCAGCCCGATGGTCGACGTGACGTGGGTGAACCACGGCTCGAAGTGGTCCCAGCCCTCGCGCGGGGTGCCGGGCCCGTAGGCGCCGCCCTTGACGGCGATCACGTACAGGTCGGTGTCGCCCAGGAGGCTCTCCTGCGTGGCGGGATCGTGCGAGAGCCCGCCCAGGACGAGGTTGTCGATCCACGCCTTCAGCGCGCTGGGCGGTCCGTAGTTGTAGAGCGGGACGCCGAGGACCACCGTGTCGGCGGCGGCGACGTCCGCGGCCAGCCCGGCGCTCACGGCGTACGCCGCAGCCTGCTCGTCGTTGTGGTCGGTCGTCGGGACGTGCTTGACCTCGGTGCCGGCGGCGGTGAGGTGGGGGACGGGCTCGGCGCCGTAGTCGCGGTGCACCACGGTGCCGGCGGGATGCGCGGTCTGCCACGCGCCGGCGAAGCGGGCGGTGAGGTCGCGGCTGGTGGAGCCCTCGGGGCGGAGGGCGAAGTCGACGTGCAGGAGCTGCGGCATGGGCGGTCTTCCTTGTGCGCGAATGATTGATGCTACACAAAGCATAGCGTAACCACCAAGCACTGGTCCGGGTACAATCACCACCGATGGCCTCGACCGACACCACCGGCGCCCAGCACCAGTCCCTGGCCCTGATCGACCACCTCTCCCGCGTGGGCCGCCGCCGCAGCGAGGAGGTCCTCACTCCGCTGGGGCTGCGCCCGCGGCACCTCGTCGCCCTGACGCTCCTGCGCGACCACGGCGCCGCCACGCAGCAGGCGCTGGCCGCCTCCCTGAGCATCGACCCGACCAACCTCGTCGGCCTCCTCAACGCACTGGAGGAGGGGGACCTCGTCGTGCGCCGCCGCGACCCGCAGGACCGCCGGCGCCACATCGTCGAGCTGTCGGCCGAGGGCGAGGCGCTGTTGCTGCGCGCCGAGTGCGCGCTGGCCGCCGTGCAGGACGAGGTGTTCGGCGCGCTCGACGAGGATGAGCGCCTGCGGCTCTACGGGCTCCTGCTGCGCGCGACCGGCGGCCACGTCCCCACCTGCACCGAGGCCGCGCAGGACCTCGACCCGGACTGCTGAGAGAACGGCGCCCACCCGCCCGGCGTACCCTAGAGGGGATGGCCTTCCCCGAAACGCGCCTGCGGCGCCTGCGCGCCACGCCCGCCCTGCGCGGGCTCGTCCGCGAGACGGACCTGCACGCCCGCCAGCTCGTCCTGCCGATGTTCGTCGAGGCGGGCCTGGAGCAGCGCGGGGGGAGGACGCCGATCGAGGCGATGCCGGGCGTCGACCGCCTGTCGATCGCCGAGGCGGTCCGCGAGGCGGGCGAGGCCGTCGCGCACGGGCTCCCCGGCGTCCTGCTCTTCGGGATCCCCGCCGAGAAGGATGCGGACGGTTCGGGCGCCTGGGACGACGAGGGGATCGTCCAGCTCGCCACCCGCGCCATCAAGGCCGCCCATCCCGACCTGCTCGTCATCACCGACGTGTGCCTGTGCGAGTACACCGACCACGGCCACTGCGGGCACCTGCGTGCCGACGGCACGGTCGACAACGACGCCTCCGTCGAACTGGTCGCCCGCACGGCGCTCAGCCACGCCCGCGCCGGGGCCGACCTGGTGGCGCCCAGCGACATGATGGACGGGCGCGTCGGGGCCATCCGCGCGGTGCTCGACGAGGACGGCTTCGCCGACACGCCGATCATGGCCTACAGCGCCAAGTACTCCAGCGCCTTCTACGGCCCGTTCCGCGAGGCCGCGGGCTCCACGCCCGCCTTCGGGGATCGCCGTGCCTACCAGATGGACCCGGCCAACGGGGACGAGGCGATCCGCGAGACGCTTCTGGACGTACAGGAGGGAGCCGACATCGTCATGGTCAAGCCGGCGCTGCCCTACCTCGACGTGATCCGCCGGATCAAGGACGCCACCGCCATGCCGGTCGCGGCCTACAACGTCAGTGGCGAGTACGCCATGGTCAAGGCGGCGGCCGCCGCCGGGTACCTCGACGAACGCGCCGCGGTGCTCGAGACGCTCACCGCCATCCGGCGCGCCGGCGCCGACATCGTCATCACCTACCACGCCAAGGACGCCGCCCAATGGCTTCAGAAGTGACCGGCTCCGCCGCCACCCCGAAGATCCGCAGCCGCAAGGACGGTGCGGCGGTCCCGCTCGACGACGTCGACCGCGCGCTGCTCGACGCCATGCAGGGGTCGTTCCCGATCGCCGCGCGGCCGTACGCCGCGGTGGCCGAGAAGCTGGGCATCCCCGAGGAGGAGCTGCTGGCGCGGATCACCCGCCTGCTGAAGGACCGCATCATCCGTCAGGTCACGCCGATCTACGACACGCGCGCGCTCGGCTACGGCTCGATGCTCGTCGCGGCGAAGGTCGACCCCGAGCACCCCTGGCGGGCGGCGAAGATCATCAACTCCCACCCGGGGGTCAGCCACAACTACCTGCGCAACCACGAGTTCAACATGTGGTTCACGCTCGCGGTCGAGGAGGACTCCAAGCTCGGCCTGCAGGGGACGCTCGACGTCCTGCAGGAGAAGACCGGCGCCGAGTCGATCCGCCAGCTCCCGACCCTGAAGCTCTTCAAGATCCGCATGGACCTGGAGATGGGCGGCGACACCAAGTCGCTCTCCACCCAGGGCGTCGCCGAGGAGCCGGTCGACCTTGCGCGCGTCCCGTACGACGACGTGGACCGCGCCATCATCCGCGCGACCCAGGGCGACCTGCCGATCGTCCCCGAGCCCTACGTCGACGCGGCCGCCGAGCTCGGCATGACCGTCGACGAGCTGCTGGAGCACCTGCGCGGCATGCAGGAGCGCGGCATCCTGCGGCGCGTGGCGGCGATCCTCTACCACCGCCGGGCGGGCTTCTCCGCCAACGGCATGGGCGTGTGGGAGGTCCCGGAGGACCGCATCGCCGAGCTCGGCCCCAAGATGGCCGCCTACCGCGGCATCTCGCACTGCTACCAGCGCCCCACCTACGCGGACTGGTCCTACTCCGTCTTCACCATGGCCCACGGCCGCTCCAAGGAGGAGTGCGACGCCATCCTCGACCAGATCGCCGCCGACACCGGCATCGAGGGCCGCGCCACGTTGTACTCGTCCACCGAGTTCAAGAAGATCCGTCTCCTCTACTTCACCGACGACTTCCGCAACTGGGAGCGGGAGTACGCCGGCGTCTGACCCCGGGGGTCCCATGTCCGTTTCCCTTCGCGACGGCAAGTCGCAGGATCTCTACCGCCGCGCGCAGCGCCTGCTGCCCGGGGGCGTCAACTCCCCGGTCCGGGCCATGTCGGCCATCGGCCGCGACCCGCTGTTCATCGAGCGGGGGCAGGGCGCCGAGCTGATCGACGTCGACGGCAACCGCTACGTGGACTGGGTCTGCTCGTGGGGCCCGCTGATCCACGGCCACGCCCACCCGGAGATCCTGGCCGCCGTGCGCGCCGCCGCCGAGGGCGGCACCACCTTCGGCGCGCCCACCGCGCTGGAGGTCGACCTCGCGGCCGAGGTGGTGGCCCGCGTGCCCTCGCTGGAGATGATCCGCATGACCTCCTCGGGCACCGAGGCGGCGATGAGCGCCGTGCGCCTGGCCCGTGCCGTCACGGGTCGCGAGAAGATCCTCAAGTTCGCCGGCGCCTACCACGGCCACGCCGACGGCCTGCTGGCCCAGGCCGGGTCGGGCCTGGCCACACAGGGCATCCCCTCCAGCCCGGGCGTCCCCGCCGGGGCGGCCGCCGCCACCATCGTGGTGCCGTGGAACGACCCGTCCGCCCTGCGCGCGGCCGTCGCCGCCCACGAGCTCGCCGCCATCCTCGTGGAGCCCTACCCGGGCAACATGGGCGTCGTCCCGCCCGACGAGGGATTCCTGGAGCTGCTGCGCGAGGAGGCCACCGCCTCCGGCGCGCTGCTCGTCTTCGACGAGGTCATCACCGGCTTCCGGGTCGCCCGCGGCGGCGCCCAGGACTTCACCGGCGTCCTGCCCGACCTGACGGTGATGGGCAAGATCATCGGCGGCGGGCTCCCGGCCGCCGCCTTCGGCGGCCCGGCCTCCCTCATGGAGCACATCGCCCCGGCGGGCGACGTCTACCAGGGCGGCACGCTCAGCGGCAACCCCGTCGCCTGCGCGGCGGGCCTGCGTACGCTGGAGCTGCTCGACGCCACGGCCTACCCGCGCATCGCCTCCACCACCGACGCACTGGCCGAGGGCCTGCGGGCCGCCGCCGCGGAGGCGGGGGAGGGGATCCCGATCCAGATCCAGTCCGTGCCCGGCCTCGTCACCGTCTTCTTCTCCGACCGCCCCGTGCGCGACTACGAGGACGCCAAGGCCTGCGACACGCAGGCCTACGGGCAGTGGTGCCGCGCCCTGCTGGCCCGTGGCGTGTACCCGCCGCCCTCGCAGTTCGAGGCGTGGTTCCCGTCGCTGGCCCACACGCCCGAGCACCTCGCCCTCACCATCGACGCGGCCTCCGCCGCCTTCGCCGACCTGGATCGCCCCGCGTGAGCGACGTCCTGCTGGCGCTGCGCGAGGAGATCGACGCCGAGGGCGGGCTGCTGGCGGGCGCCCTGCGTCCGGCCGACGAGGTCGCCGCCGCCCGGCCCACGCC
>CAZXNX010000063.1:0-10205 GCA_964642225.1 uncultured Solirubrobacteraceae bacterium
AGCGTGCCCTTCCCGGTGGCGCGCAGCGGCGTGCGGGCCCTGAGCGGGTAGTCGGCGGCGGTGAAGTGGGTGCCGTTCTGGTCGATGCCGGCGAAGCGCGGGCCGGTCGACACCTTCTCCCGCTTGAGGTAGCGGGCGAACCACCGCACGGTCGCGTCGATCGGGTACTCCACGTCGCCGCCCTTGGTGAGGCAGGCGCCGTGGCCGCCGCAGAACCAGACCATCTAGGCGGGGACGCCCTGTTTGCGCAGGATCCGGTAGTTGCGCACGGACTCGTCGAGCGTGAAGAGGGTGTCGACGGTGCCCTGGAGCAGCAGGGTGGGCGTGCGGATCTTGCGGATGAGCGCGTCGCCCGGGCCGCGACCGGTGAACCAGGCGGCGTTCTCCGCGCTGAGGATCCCGGTGGAGAGCCCTTCGTCGTTGGCCGACTTGATGTGCGGGTCGAGCGAATGGGTCGCCCCGACGCCGTAGAGGAAGCCCGCCCACCCGGTCTTCACCGTGAGGTCCTTGTCGAGGCTGGACTTCAGCGAGTTCCACGCGATGGCGGGCGCGATCGCGTCGACGCGGCGGTCGATCGCCGCGGTGACGAGCTGGATGCCGCCGCCGTAGGAGCCTCCCGCCATGCCCAGCCGCGGGTCGCCCGCCTTGTCGAGCTGCACGCCGGACTGGCCGGCGAGCCAGTCGATCAGCCCCTGCGCGTCGCGGCCCTCCAGCGCCTTGCTGTTCACCGACACCGTCCCGCCCGACGCGCCGAACCCGCGCGGGTCCCAGGTCAGGACGTTGTAGCCCGCGTCGTGCAGCGTCTTGATGCCGGGGACGCCGACCCCGGTGAGGTCGCCGCCCGTGACGTTCTCGTCCCCCGCTCCGCCCCAGCCCGGCCCCATCATCACGGTCGGCTTGGGCGCCGACGGCGAGGCCCCGTCCACGGGGAACCAGTGGGCGACGATCTTCGTGCCGTCGAACGACGTGACGGTGACGTCGGCGGCCTGGGCGGCGGCGGGCGCGGCGGCGAGCAGGGCGACGACGCCGGCGAGCAGGGACAGGGGCTTGCGCATCGCGCAAACGTATACCTGCGCGCCGGGCCCGGCGTCACCGGTGCGCAGGGGCAGTACCGTGAGCCGATGTCCCGGACCATGAGGATCGTCGCGACCACCGCCGTGGCGTTGGTGGCCGTTGCGGCGGCGTCGCCGGCTGGCGCGGGTGCGGCCTCCTCGCAGGTGATCTCGCTGAGCCAGACCGGCCGCCAGGTGCTCGACGGCGGCTACGAACGGGTCAACGGGGTCGTCCACGGCACGGTCTCCGGGGCCGAGAAGGTGCGCGGCCTCCCCGCCGGCGGACTGGAGTACACGGCGGAGTACGAGCTGATCCAGCCGACCAGCGGACCACACGGCCGGCTGCTGGTGGAGGCCGAGAACCGCGGCAGCCCGCTGCTGCTCAACGCCGTCAGCCCCGGTGCGGGCGTCTCGGGCGCCCCGTCGACCGTCACCTATCCGGCCTCCGTGTCACGGCTCCTGCGCGCCGAGCGGTTGTCGTACGCCCGGGTGCAGTGGCAGACGGGCGTGGCCGCCGGCGTGCCCGCGACCGCGCAGGGCGTCGGCGAGGTGATCGTCCGCGACTTCGGCCGGGTGCTGGCCCACAACTACTCGCGGCGCGCGCTCATCGGCGTGAGCCAGGGCGCGTTCTTCGTCACCACGTTCCTGGCCGAGGGGTTCAACGCGCTGCCCGGCGGCGGCCGTGCCTATGACCAGGCGCTGACGGTCGACGGCACCGGCAACTGGATGGCCATCAACCAGCTCGCGGGCAGCGGCCCGCAGAGCGCCTACCTCCTCCCGGACGGCCGGCCCCTCCCCTACTCGCGCGTCCTGCGCCGCCCGCGCACCGACCCGCTGCTCGTGGACGTGGCCAACTACACCGATTTCTACCGGCTGCGGGCCGGCCTCACGTCGGCCCAGGCGCCGCCGAAGGGCGTGCGGCGCTACGACTGGCCCTCGCCGCACCAGTCCTTCGCGCCGTCGGTGGTGTTCGGTCCGCTCGGCTGCAACGGCGGCACGCCCGTGCCGCTCAACCCGCTGCGCAACGGCCCGTATCTGCGCGGGCTGCTGCGCGGGATGGCGCGCGACCGGCTCCCTGCCTCGCGGCGCTTCGCGCTCGCCGGCGCGCCCGCGGCCGGCCCGGGCTTCAACGCGCTGCCCGGCGTGAAGGTGCGCGTGCCGCGCACGGCGCAGGGCCAGCCGGTCGGCGGCGTACGGTTCCCCGAGCTCGGCGTGCCCCTCGGGCGCCTGACGCCCGTGTCACTCTCCCCGTCGGTGACGACGGGCGCCGCGGCCGTCTGCGGCAACTCGGGCGGATTCGCCCCCTCATCCGCGGCCACCATCACCGCGCGGTACTCGCGAGCCGTGTATCTGGCGCGATACGCACGCGCGCTGTCCCCGCTCGTCCGCGGCGGCTACGTCCGCGCGGCGGACCGCCCGGACATCCTCGCGGCGGCCAGCGCCGACTACGACGCCGCGGTCAGCGGCGCGCGATAGGACGCTACTCGGCCAGGTTCGGCCGGCGATCGATCTGGTTGGAGGTCCAACCGGCGCCGTCCCACCAGCGGAAGCCGCCGACGTTCTGGGGATCGGGGTACCACCCGACGGGAAGTGTTTGATGCGTGAAGAAACCCATGCCCTAGATACACCACAGACCCCCCTTCAGTGACTGTGAGTGCAGTCACTGAGCGGAATCTCCCCCCGCCGGCTACCGGCCCGCCTGGATCTAGCGCTCGGGCAGGGTGTCGATCTGGAACCGGACGGACGCGCCGTCCACCTTGGTGATGCGCATGTGCGCGACGTAGGGCCGCGGCTCGGGACCGGTGAAGTGGCAGTCGAAGGTGACGCCGACCTTGGCCTCCACCCCGGACGGGCACTTCACGTCCGTGGGCCGGAACCCCGTCTGCTTGCCGACCACGTTCTCGATCGACCGTTCCGCGCCATCGGGCTTCACCGTCTTCTCGCCGGAGGAGCCGCACCCCGCCAGGAGCGGCACGACGAGGAGCGCGACGAGGGCCAGGCGCATGGCGGGATCATGCCGCCGGCCCAGGACGGACGCCGTTTCGGGGCCGCGCCCACCGGGGAGTAGCGTGGACGAGATGACGACGATCGCGCACCGCACGCTGGGCCCCACCGGCATGCAGGTCTCCCCCCTCTGCCTCGGCGCCATGATGTTCGGGGCGTGGGGCAACCCCGACCACGACGACGCGGCGCGGATCATCCACCACGCGCTGGACGCGGGCGTCAACTTCATCGACACCGCCGACGTGTACTCCCGCGGCGAGTCGGAGGAGATCGTCGGCAAGGCCCTGGCCGGCGGGCGCCGCGACACGGTCATCCTCGCCACGAAGTTCCACGGCAGCATGGGCGACGACCCGAACCAGGCGGGCAACTCGCGGCGCTGGATCGTCCAGGAGGTCGAGGCCTCGCTGCGGCGGCTGCGGACCGACTGGATCGACCTCTACCAGGTGCACCGCTGGGACCCGTGGACCGACCACGAGGAGACGCTGTCGGCCCTGACCGACCTCGTCAGCCAGGGCAAGATCCGGGCCTTCGGCACGTCCACCTATCCCGCCGCGCAGATCGCCGAGGCCCAGCACGTGGCCCGCGCGCGCCGCCTCGGGCGCTACGTGACCGAGCAGCCTCCGTATTCGCTGCTCGTGCGGGGGATCGAGGCCGACGTGCTGCCGACCTGCCTGGCCCACGGCATGGGCGTCATCCCCTGGAGCCCACTGAACGGCGGATGGCTCAGCGGGCGCTGGCGCCAGGGCCGGGAGGCGCCCACGTCCTCGCGCTCGGGCATGCAGGCGGCGCGCTACGACCTCTCGCGGCCGGAGAACCAGGCCAAGCTCGAGGCGGTGGAACAGCTCGCGCTGCTCGCCGAGGAGGCGGGGATCTCCCTCATCCATCTTGCCCTGGCCTTCGTGATCAACCATCCCGCGGTCACGGCGGCCATCGTCGGCCCCCGCACGATGGAGCAGCTCGAGGCGCAGCTCGGCGCCCTGGACGTGCGCCTGGACGACGCGATCCTGGACCGGATCGACGAGATCGTGCCGCCGGGCCACACCGTGTCCGCCGTGGACGCGGGCTGGTCCAACCCCGCCCTAACCCCCGCAGCGCTGCGCCGGTGAGCGTCCGGCGCATCGGCCGCTGCGACGTCAGCCGCTGATGCCGTCGCCGATGAGCTTGACGCCGATGAGCAGCAGGATGACCGTCATCACGGCGGCGTTGGAGCGCATGAGCCACGCCTTGAGGTCGGTGAGCCACTGCTCGGCGCGCTCCCGCGCGACGGCGTGGACGACGACGGGCGCGGCCGGGCCGATGGTGGCGACGACGACGAACACGGCGAGCGCCACCGCCTGATCGGCGGTGCTGAGCCCCGCCTGCGCGATGGCCACGGCGGCCCCGGCGGTGAGCAGCAGGTTCTTCGGATTGACCGCGGAGAGGAGCAGTCCCAGGCCGACGGCCTGCAGCGGGCCGAAGGCGTCCGTCCGCTTCATCCAGGCCGGCATCTCGGGCTCCGCGTCCCCACGGGGCCGGCCGCGCCACTGGCGCAGCGCGAACACGAGCATGAGGGCGCCGATCCCCACCCGCACCCAGCTCACCCCGTCCGACGAGCTGCTCGAGCCGAGGTCGGCGCCGCCGGACACGAGCAGGACGACGGCACCCACCAGGGTGAGGCCGGCCACCCAGCCGACGAGGAAGGCCGGCCCGGTCGACGCGCCTCGCGGGCCCGCGAGCATCAGCACCACGCCGATGATGGGGATCGGGCTGAGCGAGGCGGCCACCGCGAAGACGAGGATCTGGCCGATGGCGTCGTTCATCGTCGTCATCCTATGGCGATGGTCGACATGCACCGGCCCAGCGATGCAGAATCCACGGCGTTCAGCGCCGAGGTCTGGCAACACCCCGGCAACGGGGGCTGGCACTTCATCACGCTTCCCGCCGAGCTGGCCGACGAGACCCGGGCGCGCACGGCAGCACTGCGCCGGCCCTTCGGCTCGGTCGCGGTGCGGGCCACGATCGGCGCCACCTCGTGGAGCACGTCGATCTTCGCCGACCGCGAGTCCGGGTCGTACCTGCTCCCGGTCAAGGCGGACGTGCGCCGGCGCGAGGGTGTGCGCGCCGGGGACACCGTGACCGTCTCCCTCGGCCTCCCCGCGTGACCTTCACCCCCTCCCACCGCGGCGGCGCGGGATCGCCGATGGTCTGCCTGCACGGGGTCACCGACACGTGGCGCACGTGGGAGCTGGTTCTCCCGCACCTGGAGCGCCAGCACGACGTGCTGGCCCCCACCCTCCCCGGCCACGCCGGCGGCCCGGCGATCGACGGGCCCGTGACGGATGACCTCCTGGCGGATGCGGTCGAGGCGGCCATGGACGAGGCGGGCTTCGCCACCGCCCACCTCGTGGGCAACTCCCTCGGCGGGTTCGTGGCCCTGCAGCTGGCGGCCCGCGGCCGGGCCCGCTCGGTCGTGGCCCTCGCCCCCGCCGGCGGCTGGGCGCCCGGCGACGAGACGTGGCGCGAGCTGCTGCGCTTCCAGCGGGCGATGCGCGAGCAGTCGATCGCGGCCACTCCGCGGGTCGACGCCCTCGTGGCCACCGATGCAGGCCGGCGACAGGCCACCCGGCTCATCACCGTCGCGTACGAGCACATCCCGCCGGAGCTGATCGCCACCCAGACCGTCGGGGTGGCGCGGTGCACCGGATTGCCGGCGCTGACCGCCCACGCCGAGGCCCACGGATGGGCGCTGGCAGCCGAGCGCATCGACTGCCCGGTGCGCGTGGTGTGGGGCACCGAGGACCGGCTCCTGCCGTGGCCCTCGGCCGCCGCGCGCTACCGCACCGACTGGCTCCCGCAGGCCGACTGGGTCGTGCTCGACGGCGTCGGGCACTGCCCGCAGCTCGACATTCCGCTGGAGGCCGCCCAGCTCATCCTCGGGTTCACCGCGCCGTAGCGCCGGCGAGGCCCAGGAACCGGGCGGCGGCGGACACCTGCGGATCACCGACCTGGAGGGTGCGCACCTCCTCGACCTTCAGGCGCGGGGCAACCCGGTCGAACAGCGTCACGTTGGCCCACGACGCCTCGAGGGTCGACCACCAGCGCAGCCCGCCGGCCCGCGGGTGGCGCGCGTGCAGCGCCGCGGCGTCGCGCTGGGTCGCCGTGCGCTCGCCGGTGGCCACCTGCGACGGACGCAGCCCCTCGGCCACCAGCACCGCGGGGTCGTCGAGGTCCAGCAGGCGCACCGACGGGGCCAGGGCCAGACGGGCGAGCGACAGCGGTCGTCCTCCCCGGTGCAGCAGGTCACCGGCGTCGGCGCCGGACCCGCGGAAGGGCGCCAGCGTCTCGGCCAGGCAGGAGACGGGATCCTCGGCCAGATACAGGCAGCCGTACTGCTCGGGGTTGTCGTGGCGGCCGACGCCCTGGAACGGGCGCGGGAACCACGTGGCCCCGCCCGGGGCGTCCGGCGCGGCGGCACGGTCCCACGGCAGGACCCGCCACAGGATCACGCGAAGCTGCCGGCGCGCTCCGTCGCCATGGCGTCGAGCAGCGCGCGCGAGTCACCGGTGCGGATGAGGTCGATGGGCCGGCGGTCACCAAGGTGGGGGTTGAGTCCCACCAGCCAGTGTGCGGCGACGTCCGCCGGGTACAGGCGCAGCAGGTTGGCCATCACGAGCTCGAGGAGGTCCACCCGGCCGGCGTTGAGGTCGTCGATCCCCTGCCCCCGCTTCCAGCGGGTGACCTGTGCGGGATCGACGCCGAGCAGCTCCGACAGCCGGCGCTGGGAGCCGAGATCCTGGCTGAGGGCCTGGACCTTCTCGGCGGTGCTCACGGGCATGCATCCGAGGCTAGCGCACCCCTGCCGGCCGCGCACCGAAATCCGTTGCGCGGCCGGTGGGTGCCCGTGCCGCCCTCAGGCGACGGCGCGGCTGGTGAGCAGCTGCTGCTGCGCGGCGGCCTCCTCACGGGTGACGACGCCCGCCGCGAGCAGGTCCAGCGGATCGACCACGGCGGCGTCGATGCGGAAGCCACCGGCATGCGCGATCGTCTCGCCGAGCTCACAGGCCCAGTGATGCTCGACGAGCACCAGGGCGCCCGCCGAGCCGGACGGGATCTGGGCCAGGACATCCCACGTGGCCTCCCCCGACGGGGAGCGCAACGGCCGCGGCCCGTCCACGGAGCCGGGATCCTCGCCAGCCAGCGGGACGCCGAGCAGGGCGGCGATCTCGGACCCCAGCGCGAGCACCTCGCCGGGATCCAGCGTGCTCAGGGAGCGAACCTCGACCACCCCGGCCGCGTCCTTGCGCACCGCCACCGCGTCGATGACCTGCACGGCGTCGGCCGCCCGCAGGCGCTCGAGGGTCGCGATGATCTCGTCACGGAACTCCGGATGATCGAAGCCCAGGACGATGAGCTGGACGGGGCCGACGGTCATCGCTAGGCAGCCTCCGCCGGGGACTTGGCCAACTCGTAGATGACGATGATCGCCAGGGCGAAGATGCACAGCGCCCAGAACGGGGCGGCGGGGATGGACAGCAGCGCGCTGATGGCGCTCAGGCCCGCGGCGAAGATGCCGACCCAGCGGCCGAAGCTGCCGCCACCGAACAGCGAGAAGCCGGCGAGCAGCTCCAGCGCCCCGATGAAGAGGGTGACCCAGCCCCACGTGTGCAGGCTGCTGACGATGTACGTGGCGTTCTCCGTGAAGAACTTGGAGTTGCTGATCGCCGCGATGCCCCAGATGATGTTCAGGACACCGGCGATGACCAGCAGGATGCCGGCGAAGACCCACCAGCCGGTCACTCGGTCTTGACGCATGTCGCTCTCCTTCGTCGTTGGCGGCGACGCCTATCGGTCGCCTGCATCAACGTGGCGCAACGGCGTCGCCCCGGCATCGTCTCGATGGGATGAAGCGTGATCCGCCCACCCCAGTGCCCGAGCGGGATAGGGTCTCCGGCGGTGATCGTGTGAGCACAACCCCACCGGCGGCGTCGCCCGCGAACATGGCGCCCGAACGCGCCTTCGAGCTGCGGGAGGCCAAGCTGCGCCCGCCCCGCACCGGAAGCCGGGCCGTGCCGCGCCCGACCATCGAGCGCCGGCTCGCCGACACCACCGCGACGCCCATCGTCATCGTGTGCGCCGGAGCCGGCTACGGCAAGACGACGACCCTCGTGCGCTGGGCGGCGACGTCGGACCGCCCCGTCGCGTGGGTCTCCCTCGATGGGAACGACAACGACCCCGTCACCCTGCTGACCTATGTGGCCGAGGCCATGGAGCGCCAGGTCGGCATCGATGCGGCGGTGTTCCACGCCCTCGCCTCGCCGGGCCTGTCGGTCGAGGCGCAGCTCATCCCCCGGTTGGGCGCCGCCCTGGCCGACGTCACCGAGCCGTTGCTGCTGATCCTCGACGACGTCCACGCGGTCCAGGACCCGACCTGCGTCGACGCCCTCGTTGCCCTGGCCCTGCACGTCCCGGCGGGCGTCCAGATCGTGTTCTCGACCCGGGATGCGTCGGCCCTGCCCGTCGGCGTCTGGCGTACGCGCGAGCTGTGCGTGGAGGTCGGCCCCCAGGACCTGCGGATGGACGAGCCGGAGGCGCGGGAGCTGCTCGATGCCACCGGCGACGGGTATTCCGACGACGACGTCGCAGCGCTCGTGCGCCAGACGGAGGGGTGGCCCGCCGGCCTCTACCTCGCGGGGCTGTCGGCCGGTGCGGCCGGGGTGGAGCCCGCGCCCGCGACGCTCAGCGGCAACGATCCGCTGGTCGCGGACTTCCTGCGCTCGGAGCTGCTGGCGGCGATCCCGCCCGAGCAGCTGGAGTTCCTCATGTACTCCAGCGTGCTGGAGCCCCTGTCGGGCCCGCTGTGCGACGCGGCCCTGCAGCGCACCGGCTCCGCACGGCTGCTGGAGGAGCTCGAGCGGACCAACCGCTTCGTCGTCGCGCTGGACCGCGAGCGCACGCACTATCGCTGCCACCACCTCGTGCGCGACCTCCTCGCCGAGGAGCTCGCCCGCACCGCTCCCGAGGCCATCCCCCCGCTGCTGCTGCGGGCCAGCGACTGGTCGCTGGCCCATCGCCGGGTGATCGAGGGGATCGGGTACGCCCAGTCCGCGGGTGACGTCGACCGTGTCGTCGCCGGCGTGCTGCAGTGGGCCCAGCCCCTCATGCTCAGCGGGCGCGTCGCGACGGTGCACCGGTGGTTCGCCTGGCTGTGGGAGCACGACGTCGCCGAACGTCATCCCGAGGCCGCCGTGCTGGCCGGCCTGTTCTACGCCAATCAGGGCGACGCGGCCGAATGCGATCGCTGGGCCGCCCAGGCCGAGGAGGCCGGCGCCCAGGGTGCGGGCCCTGTCGTGGAGGGCAACCTCGCCGTGCTCCGCGTCCTGCGCTGGCGCGGCAGCCTCGATGACATCAAGCGCGACACCGAGACGGCGGTGGAACTCGTCCCCCCGGCGCATACGCAACGGCAGTCGGCACTGTTCGTCGCCGGGCTGTACGCAGTCGCCACCGGCGACACCGCGCGGGCCGACGACATGTTCGTGGACGCCGGGGACGTGGCGCGCTCACTCGCCACTCTGGAGGAGGCGCCGGTGGTCCTTCCCGTGTCCGTCGCCGAGCGGTCGCTGCTCGCGATCGGGCGGGGCGAATGGGTCACCGCCGACACGCTGGCCCAGGACGCGCTGCGGCTCGCCTCGCAGTCGCGGTGGGCACAGTCGCCGGCGCACGCCCTCGCCTTCGCCGTGGCGGCGCGGACCGCGCTGCACAGTGAGCGGCGCGATCGGGCCGACGAGTACCTCACGGAGGCCCAGCGGCGCCTTCCCGGTCTCACCCACATCACGCCCATCCCCTCCGTGCAGGCCCGGCTGGAGATGGCCCGCTGCTACCTGCAGCTCGCCGACCACGCCGGCGCCCGGACCATGCTGGGCGAGATCGATGCGATCGAACGGCGCACCCAGGGGCTGGGCACCCTGTCGGCGGAGGCCCAGGAGCTGCGTTCGCAGCTGAACGCCCCCGCCCAGGACGTCCAGGGCGTGACCGCCCTCACCGCCGCCGAGCTGCGCATCCTGCCGCTGCTCTCCACGCACCTCTCCTACCGGGAGATCGGCGAACGCCGCTACCTCTCCCGCCACACGGTCAAGTCCCACGCCATGGCGATCTACCGCAAGCTCGGCGTAT
>CAZXNX010000064.1:0-10143 GCA_964642225.1 uncultured Solirubrobacteraceae bacterium
GCCGTGCACGCCGCGCGGGCGGTGGTCGGCGGGGCGGTCCACGAGTACGTGGAGGTCGTGACGCACCCGCGGCACCTCGTCGACCTCGCCGGGGCGGCCCGCGACGGATCCGGCGCGCTGGCCAAGGTGCTGCTCACCCCGCCGGACGCCACCACCGTGCTGCGCGGCCCGCTGGGCGTCGCCGAGCGCGTAGCCTGGTCGCAGCCGATCCCCCTGGCGGACGTCAAGGCGGTGGCGCACGCCCACGGCGCGACCGTCAACGACGTGCTCGTCGCCGCGCTGTCCGGTGCGCTGCGCGACTACCTGATCGGCCGCCGCAGCCTCGTCGACGAGATCCGCGCCACCGTGCCCTTCAACCTGCGGGCGCCCGACGAGCCGCTGCCCCGCGACCTGGGCAACCGCTTCGGGCTCGTGACGCTCCCGCTGCCGGTGGGCCTCGACGACCCGCTGCAGCGGCTGGCGGCCGTGCGCGAGGGCATGAACGCGATCAAGCGCTCGCCGGAGGGGCCGATCGCCTACGCCGTCCTCAGTGCGGTGGGCACCACGCCGCGCCAGGTCGAGTCCGTGCTGCTCGACGTGTTCAGCCGCGTGGGCTCCACCGTCGTCACCAACGTCCCGGGCCCGCGCGAGACGGTGTACCTGGCGGGCGCCCCCGTCCGCGGCGTCCTGGTGTGGGCGCCGGTGGCCGGCGGCATGGCGATGAGCGTCTCCATCCTCAGCTACGCCGGCGAGGTGACCGTCGGGGTGATGACCGACGCGCAGTGCGTCCCCGATCCCGCGACGATCGTCGGCGGGTTCGTCGCGCACGTCGAGGAGCTGCGCGACCTCGGGTGACGCCCGGCCGGTTGCCGCGTTCCGGCCGGGGGTAAGCGCAGAGCAGGCCGTTCGTCATCCTCCCGCCCCCGAATCGGAGTACCACCACCATGAGCACCTCGTCGCTGGCCAAGGCCGGCACCTTCACCCTGGGCGGCACCACGCCCGTCACCCGGCTGGGCTACGGCTCCATGCAGCTCACCGGCCCCGGCGTCTGGGGCGACCCCGCCGATCCCGCCGAGGCCGTGCGGGTCCTGCGCCGCGCCGTCGAGCTGGGCGTCACCTTCATCGACACCGCCGACTCCTACGGCCCGTTCGTCGCCGAGGAGCTGATCCGGGAGGCGCTGCACCCATACCCGGACCACCTCGTCATCGCCACCAAGGCCGGGCTGACCCGCTCGGGCCCGGGCGACTGGCGGCCGGTCGGGCGGCCCGAGTACCTGCGCCAGCAGTGCGAGCTGAGCCTGCGCCATCTGGGCCTGGAGCGCATCGAGCTCTACCAGCTGCACCGCATCGACGCCAAGGTCCCGCTCGAGGACCAGCTCGGCGAGCTCGTCCTCCTGCAGCAGGAGGGCAAGATCCGCCACATCGGCCTGTCGGAGGTGTCGGTCGACCAGCTGCGGCAGGCCCAGGAGATCGCCACGATCGTCTCCGTCCAGAACCTCTACAACCTGGCCAACCGCTCGGCCGAGGATCTCCTGGAGCACGCCGAGGCGCAGGGCATCGCCTTCATCCCCTGGTTTCCGCTGGCCACCGGCAGCCTCGCCGGTGACGGCGGCCCGCTGGACCGGCTGTCGGCCGAGCTGGGCGCCAGCCCCTCACAGCTGGCGCTCGCGTGGCTCCTGCGCCGCTCGCCGGTGATGCTGCCCATCCCCGGGACGTCGAGCGTCGCGCACCTGGAGGACAACCTGGCGGCGGCCGGGATCGAGCTGACCGACGAGCAGGAGGCGCAGCTCACCGCCGCGGTGGGGTAGCGCGCAAACCGGGCTCGCGAGCACCAGCACACAGCCACGTGGCGATATCGTGGTGCCCGTGGACCTTCCCCGCCCGCTCCCCGAGCCCCTCATCGAGCTCATCGCCCAGCGGTTCCGCGTGATCGGCGAGCCGATGCGCATCAAACTGCTCGACGCCCTGCGCGACGGTCCGCTCACGGTCGGGGAGCTGGTGGAGCGCCTGGGCGCGACCCAGCAGAACGTGTCCAAGCATCTTGGCGTGCTGCACCAGGCCGGCATCGTCGGCCGGGCCAAGGAGGGGACCTTCGTGCGCTACACCGTGACGGACCAGTCGGTCTTCGACCTGTGCGAGCAGGTGTGCGGCGGGCTGCGCCAGCAGGTCGCCGAGCTGGACGAGCTGCTCGCCACCGGCGGCGCCACCGCCGCGTCGTAGGCAGGCATGGGCGGCCGCACATTCCCGTCCGTGGCGGCGGCGGGCGGGGAGCTGGCGGCGGTGCTCGGCTCCCGGCGCGCGCTGGCCGACGTCTGCCTGCGCGGCCGGCTGAGCGGGCGCGAGCGCGAGCACATCATGGTCGCCGTGAGCCGGGTCAACGCCTGCTCCGGGTGCACGTTCGTCCACGAGCGGTGGGCGCTGCGCGCGGGCGCCACGGACGATGAGCTCCGCGCACTGCAGCGCGGTGAGCTGGGGCGCCTGGACGGTCGCAGCCGGGCGTGCGTCGCGTACGCGATGGCGCGCGCCGAAGCGCAGTTCGACGACGCGTCGCGCGCGGCGGCGCCATCGGCGCTCACCGCACGCGACATCGCCGCCGTCGACGCGGTCGCGCGGGCGATGACCCTGGCGAACCTGACCGTCAACACGGCCGAGGCGGCCTGGGCCAGGATCCGGCAGCTGGCGCACCGGCGAACGGTCACCCCGCCTACCGGGTGAAGGCACGCAGGTGCATGTTGGATCCGCGCTCGAGCTGCTGGAACACGGTGGTCACGTCGCGGTGCGTGGAGGCGGCCTCGCGCTGCTGGAGGTCGGCGATGTCGAGCTTCTCGATGCTGCGTCCGACCTGCAGCGCGGCTGCCGGCGAGGCGCTGCCCTGCGCGACGAGGTCCGTGTACAACTGCTGCAGCTTCGCGTTCTCGAACTCCCCTGCGGCCTTGCCCGCGGTGGGGTCGGCGAGCTTGTAGCGGGTGAGGAGCCTGCCGAGCTGGTCCATGTGACGCTGCTCGCTGGCGGCGATCCGTGTGAACCGCGCGTCACCCGAGGTGCCGGCCAGCGTGGTGTACACGTCACGCGCGAGCTTCTCCTCCTCGCGCATGTACGTCAGGGCGGCGGCTTCGGAGGCGCTCAGCGGAGCCGTGCTCTGCTGCGCGGGGAGCGTGGCCGCGTCCATCCCGGATCCCTGGCCGCCCTTGCCGGCATTCATGCCGTGCCCGCCGCCTCGGCCCTGGCCGTTGCCATCCATGCCCTTGCCGTGGCCTTTCCCGTTCATGCCCTTGCCGTGGCCCGCTCCCATCTGCGCGCCCGAGCCCTGGCCCATGCCGCCGTGCCCGTCGCCCGAGTCGGCGATTGCGACCGCGGCCGCTCCGGTGCCGACGGCCAGTGCGCCCGCGGCGACGATGGCGGTGATGCGTGTTGACTTCTTCATGACTGGTCCTTTCAACGTGGTGGAGGAACAGCATGGGCGACGTCCGTGGGATCGCCGTGGAGGCGCTGTGGAGAACGCGTGGAGATTCAGATCTCGGCGCGGGGCGCTGGGAATCGCGCGGTGAACACGCTTCCGCGCCCAGGCTCGCTGACGACGGACACGTGTCCGTGGTGCGCGCGCACCAACTCGTCCACGACGGCCAGGCCGATGCCGCGACCGCCGGTGTCGGCGGCGGGGGCCCCGCGCCAGAATCGCTCGAACACGTGGGGCAGTTCGCCGGGCGGGATGCCCCGGCCCGTGTCGCGCACCTCGAGTACCGCGTCGTCGCCGTCGGGGAAGGTGCGGACGGTGATCGTCCCGCCGCGCGGCGTGAACTTCAGGGCGTTGGAGATGAGGTTCTCGAGGATCTGCTCCAGCCTGGACCGGTCGCCCTGCAACACGGTGGCGACGACATCGCTGCCGAGCGCCACTCCGGCGCTCGCGGCCTGTCCCGAGAGCAGGGCGACGGCCGACCGGGCAAGGTCGGCCAGGTCGACGGTGGCCAGGTCAAGCTGCGCGAAGGCGGCCTCGGATGCCGACAGCGTCTCCAGGTCGGCCACCAGCCGCTCGAGCCGAAGGATCTCGTCGTGGAGCGAGGCGAGCCGGTCGGGCGAGGGCTGCTCGACGCCGTCGACCATCGCCTCGCAGTTGCCCCGCAGGATGGTCAGCGGCGTGCGCAGCTCGTGTGCGATCTCCGTCAGGGTCGCCTGGCGCGATCGGGCCTGATCGTCCAGTGCCCGGGCCATGTGGTCGAAGGCGCGCGCGAGCTCACCGATTTCCCCCGGGGCATCGACCACCGCGCCGGGTGCCTGCTCGCCCAGCTCGAGCCGGCGGGTGGCGCTGGTCAGCCGGCGCAGCGGCGCGGTGAGGCGGCGCGCGAAGTACAGGGCGGCGGCCAAGGCCATCAGCACCGCGATCCCGCCGCCCACCAGCGCAATGGTCACCAGGCGATCGCGGAGACGTTGCTCCGAGCGCGACAGGCCGGAGCCGGGGAGACGGAGCACCACATCGCCGACCGTCCGATCGCCGACCGTCACCGGGGCCGTCACGCTGCCCGCTCCCATCCCGGCTCCCATTGCGCCCGGCATCGAGCCGACGGACGCCACCGTCCGGCCCTGCGCATCGAGGACGGTCAGCCCGCCGCCCGCTCGGAGTGCGAGCCGCCGTGCCGCGGCCGCGACGTCGCCGCCGCCCCAACCACCGTCCCGCCGGTACGCCCGGGCCAACGTCGTCGCTGCCGTGGTCGCGGTCTGCTGGCGTTGCGCGGTGGCGAGCGCGGCCGTCTCGCGGGAGGTGGTGATGATGACCAGCCCCACGACCAACCCGACCGCCAGCACGGCGATCGCGGCGAAGGCCGTCCCGAGCCGGGCGCCGAGCGACCAGTTGCGTGGCCGGTGGGCGTGGGGCTCAGTCACGAGGTATCCCGAGCCGGTAGCCGGCGCCGAGGACGGTCTCGACGATCCGTGGTGCGCGGGGGTCGGCCTCGATCTTGCGCCGCAGGTTCTTGACGTGCGAGTCGATCGTGCGCTCGTAGCCCTCGAACTCGTACCCCCGCACCTGGTTGACCAGCTCGTACCGCGAGTACACGCGGCCGGGGGTGCGTGCGAGTGCCTCCAGCAGCCCCCATTCGGTCGGGGTCAGGCTGACCGGGACGCCACGGACGAGGGCCTCGCGGCGCTCGGCGTCGAGGACGAGTTCACCGCCACCGAAGGCGCTGGGCCCCTCCGGCGGCGTGTCGCCGTGGCCGCGGCGCAGCACCGCCTGCACGCGGAGCACGAGCTCGCGCGGGCTGAACGGCTTGGTGACGTAGTCGTCGGCTCCGAGCTCGAGCCCGCGGACACGGTCCTCCTCGGTGGCGCGCGCCGTGAGCATGAGGATCGGGATGTCGCCCGCCCGACGGATCTCGCGGGCGACCTCATCGCCCGGGACGTCGGGCAATCCCAGGTCCAGGACGACGAGATCCGGCCGGCTCCGCGCCGCCATCACGATCGCCTCGGCGCCCGAGTCGGTCGTGAGCACGTCGATCCCCGCGCGCTCCAGGTAGGAGCGCACGAGGTCCCGGATCTTGCGCTCGTCGTCGACGACGAGGACGACCGGGCTCAACCGATCACAACACGATCCGGCCGCGCTTGCGGCTGGCCAGGAAGATCTTCTCGAACGCGATCTTCGCCCAGTGCGCCTGCGGGCCGGTCATGACGTGGGGGTGCTCGGAGTCGCCGAGGACGTGGTCGGCCTTGAAGATGATCCCGTTGTTGCCGGCATCCAGGATGCAGATCGCCTCCATCTCGGTGACCGGGAGGCTGCGCCGCTCGCCGCCCTGGAGGTCGGCGGCGATGTTCTGGGCCGCGACCGTGGCCATGACCTCGCTCATCTGGCCCGTCTTGGGCACACCCGCGGGGACGCGGGTCTCCCCGGGCGGGGCGATGGCGATGTCCACGCCCGCGCCGTAGACGTCCTCGAGGTCGACGTGGCGGAACTCGTCGGTCACGGGCAGGAACCCCATCGGGTTGCCCAGGCCTTCGGTCTGCCGGACGGCGTCGACCCCGGTGAACGGCGGGACGATCATCGAGAACGCGAAGGGGAGCACCCGGCCGCCTTCCAGCTCCATCTCACCGTCGCGCACCTCGGTGATGACGTTGTTGGGGATGCCTTCGATGCCGAGGTGGTCGAAGAACTTCTCCACGCGCTGCTGGGAGTCGGAGACCCCGCCCAGGCCGAAGTGGCCGAGGAAGGGCTCGGCCGTGACGAACGTCACGGGGGCGACATCCTGCAGGCCGGCCTTCTTGATGCGGTGGTGGGTGTTGAGCAGGAACTCGTAGGAGGCACCGAAGCATGATCCGCCCTGCGCGGTGCCGACGACGACCGGCCCCGGGTTCTCCAGGAAGCGCTCCCAGGCGTCCTTGGTCATCTCCGCGTGCTCGAGGTTGCAGACCGATTGGGTGTGCCCGTCGATCGGGCCGAGCCCGGGGACCTTCTCGAAGGCCAGCCGGGGACCCGTGGCCAGCATGAGCCGGTCATAGGAGAGCTCCTGGCCGCCGCTCGTCACGACCTTCCGGGCGTCGAGGTCGAAGCTGGCCGCCGCCTCGTTGACGAAGCGGATCCCCTTCTTGGCGTACATGGGCGCCAGGGGGAACGTGATGTCCTTGGCCTCCCTCATCCCGAAGGGCAGCCAGATGAGGGAGGGGATGAAGGTGAAGTCCGGGCGGGGATCGAGCACCACGACCTCGTGCTGGGCATCCAGTCGCTTGCGAAGTTCGAGCGCGGCGGTCATGCCACCGAAGCTGGATCCGACCACGACGACGCGCTTGGAGCTGGAGGCGGGCACGGTGCCGCCCTCCTTTCGTGAGACAACAGAGGGGAGTTCCAGCATCGGACCTGGGGTCGTGCACGGCATCCGCCCTTCGTACGCTGCAGCTCAGTAGTTAACACCTATACTCGTATACATCTGATTAGTGGTACAGTTCATGCCATGCAGATTCCGCACCCCCTTCCCGATCCGCTGATCGAGGTGATCGCCCAGCGTTTCCGCGTCATCGGCGAGCCGATGCGCATCAAGCTCCTCGACGTCCTGCGCGATGGCCCCATGACGGTCGGCGAGCTGGTCGATCGCGTCGGCGCAACCCAGCAGAACGTCTCCAAGCACCTCGGTGTCCTGCACCAGGCCGGCATCGTCGACCGCACCAAGGAGGGCACGTTCGTGCGCTACGCGGTGGCCGACGAGTCGGTCTTCGGGCTGTGCGAGCAGGTGTGCGGCGGGCTGCGCGCGCAGGTTTCCGAACTCGACCACCTCCTCACGAACGGGGCCGCATCATGAGCACCACGAACACCTCTCCCAGCGCCGCCTGCTCCACCGGTGGCCGCGGATGGCCGCTCGAGCGCGTGCTGTTCGCCATGGCCGGCACCATGACGCTGCTGAGCGCGCTGCTCGCCGCCGTGGTGTCGCCCTGGTTCCTGCTGCTGACCGCGTTCGTCGGCCTCAACCAGTGGCTGTTCGTCGCGTTCGGCGCCTGTCCCGCCTCCCTCATCCTCGGCCGCCTGTTCGGCCTGAAGTCGTCCCTCAACCCGCAGGAGAGCATCCGATGAGCCCCACCTACGGCCCGATCGGCCGCCTCGGCCACTACACCGCCACGCACTTCCGCGTCGTGGTGATCGCCTGGGTGGCGATCGCCGTCGTCTTCGGCTTCTTCGCGCCGCGGGTGGAGACCGCCCTGTCCGGCGCCGGCTGGGAGGCCTCGGGCTCCGAGTCGGTGGTCGCGCGCAAGCAGATCGACAAGGACTTCCAGGGCCTGTCCTCCAGCGCCCTCATGGTCGTCGTGCACTCCGACTCGAAGACCGTGGCCGACCCGGCCTTCCAGAAGACGGTCGCCGCGACTCAGGCGACGCTCAAGTCGGACTCCCGCGTCAGCACGGTCGTCGCACCGCAGCCCGGGGTGTCCATCTCCAGGGACGGGCACACGGCCATCGTCCAGGCCGGTGCGGCCAAGGACTCCAACACCATGGTCCGGGCCGCGGACGACCTGAAGACCAAGCTTCATGAGCTGCAGGGTGACGGTGTGCAGGTGTCGCTGACCGGTGCCAGCGGCATGTGGTCGGACTTCAACACCGCCAACCGTGAGGCGATGATGAAGAGCGAGCTCATCTCCTGGCCCGTCACGCTCATCATCCTCGTGCTCGCCTTCGGCTCCCTGGTCGCGGCCGGCCTGCCGTTGATGCTCACCATCCTCGGTCTGATGGCCTCCGCCGGGTCGCTGTACCTCGGCACCCAGGTCCTGGACATCTCGATCTGGGCGATGAACTTCGCGCTCATGTTCGCGCTGGCCCTGGGCATCGACTACGCCCTGTTCATCGTGTACCGCTTCCGCGGCGCGCTCTTCGGCTCCCACGAGTCGACGGAGCAGGCCGTGGCCGAGACCATGGACACCGCCGGAAAGGCGGTGCTGTTCAGCGGCGTCACCGTGCTCATCTCCCTCACGGCCGTGATGCTCGTGCCCTCGCCGGCGTTCCGCTCGATGGCCCTGGGGATCATGATCTCCGTCATCTTCATCCTCGCCGCGACGCTGACGCTGCTGCCGGCGGTGCTCGGCAAGCTCGGCTCGCGGGTGGACCGCCTGGCGCTGCCGTGGGTGCACCAGGGTGAGCATCGCTCCCCGCGCTTCGCGGCCTGGGGTGAGCGCCTGTGGCGCCGGCCGTTCGCCTACGGCGCGGTCGCACTGATCGTGCTGCTCGCCCTCGCCTTCCCCGTCCTGGGGCTCAAGACGGGTATGCCGTCGATCAAGGTCGTCCCCGACGGGGACAGCTCCCGCGTGGGCTACGCCCAGGTGCAGCAGGCGTTCGGCGAAGGTGCCCCGGGCTCCCTGCAGATCGTCACGACCCAGGCCGGTGCCGCCAAGGTGACCGCGGTCGCCAAGGCGGACCCGGGCATCGCCCAGGTGATGCCCGCCATGCCCGGCGCCAACGGCGCGGCGCTCGTCCAGGTCGTGCCGAACACCGGTCCGTCCAGCACGACGACCGGCGACACCGTCGACCGACTTCGGGCCTCCCTGCCCGCCGGCTCGCTGGTGGGCGGCGCGGTCGCCGAGAACCACGACCTCGAAGTGCTGCTGTCGTCCAAGACGCCATTGGTCATCGGGGTCGTGCTCATCCTCGGCTTCGTGTTGCTGCTTGTCGCACTGCAGGCGCCGATCATCGCCGCCCTCGGCGTGCTCACCAGCCTGCTGGCGACCGCCGCGGCGTTCGGGGTGGCCCGCCTGGTCTTCCAGGAGGGGCACGGGAGCGGCCTGCTCGGCTTCGAGCCGCAGGGCTTCCTGGACGCCTGGGGGCCTGTGTTCTTCTTCGCGATGATCTTCGCGATCTCCATGGACTACACCGTCTTCCTGCTGTCTTCCGCCAAGGAGCACTGGGATCGCAGCCACGACGCCAAGGACGCCATGGTCGGCAGCCTCGCGCACAGCGGCAGGGTGATCTTCGCCGCCGCCGGGGTCATGGTTGCGGTGTTCTTCACCTTCGCGCTGTCCGGGCCGCTGCCGCCGAAGGAGATGGGCGTGATCCTCGGGGTGGCGGTGTTGCTCGACGCCTTCCTGGTGCGACTGTTGCTCGTGCCGGTGATTCTGCGGCTGCTCGGGCCCTGGGCCTGGTGGCTGCCCAAGCCGCTGCGCAGGATCCTCCCCGACGTCCGGTTCGGGCACGCGTGATGTTCGGGCGGCGTCGTATCCAGGCCATCACGCCACAGTCCGCGTCGGACCGCTTCTTCACAGCGGAGATCGCCCTCGTCGACGTCCGCACGGACGCGGAGTTCGAGCAGTATCGGGTGCCCGGCGCGGTGCACATCCCGGCTCACGAGATCCGGCGGCGCCTGGACGAGGTCCCGGCCGGCCACCCGGTGGCCTTCGTCTGCCGGTCCGGGCATCGCAGCGCTGCCGCCGCGCGCGTCGTGGCACGCCGCCGCGACGACGTGTTCAACGTGGCCGGCGGCATGAATGCCTGGATCGCCTCCGGGCTCCCCGTCGCACGCTGTCGCGTCTCCCAACGTCCCGCAACGTCCTCCCGAAAGAGCCATCCCCATGCATAACGTCAACGTCAGCGCCGTCGAGCAGACCGCGGCGCGTGCCGCCGCCGACCCAGGCGCCGTCCTGCAGCCGGTGGCCATCGAGGGCGCGTGGCAGACCGCCCCGGGCGCGGCCCAGTTCCGCACAGAGGTCCCG
>CAZXNX010000065.1:0-9996 GCA_964642225.1 uncultured Solirubrobacteraceae bacterium
GTCCTCGACCTCGACCACCGCGGGCAGCGCGGGCGCGATGATCACGAGCTGGGCGATGCGGTCGCCGGGCGCGACGGTGAAGGACTCCTGGCGGTCCGTGTTGAGCAAGAGCACCTTCAGCTCGCCGCGGTAGCCCTCGTCGATGAGCCCGGGCGCGTTGACGAGGGAGATGCCGTGGCGCAGCGCGGTTCCCGACCGGGGCAGCACCAGCCCGGCATGCCCGGGCGGCAGCGCGATGGCGATCCCGGTGGCCACGTGGGCGCGCGCCCCGGGCTCCAGGTTCACTGCCTCGACGGCGTACAGGTCGAAGCCGGCGTCGCCGGCGTGGGTGCGCGTCGGAATGGTCGCGTCGGGACGAACCCGGCGCACGAGCAGCTCGCTCACGCCACCGGTACCGCGAACTGCGCGAAGCGATCGGCGGCCAGGGCGGGGAGCCGGGCGTGGACGCGGACGCCCTCCGGCGTGTCCTCGCGCTCCAGATCCCCGGCGATCTCGTGCAGCTCGGCCAGGCGGGCGCCGTCGGCGAACGGCACGAGCAGGTCGACGGTGGTGAGCCGGCGCTGCACCTCCTCCTCGATGCGCTCCTCGAGCAGCTCGATGCCCTCCCCCGTCTGGGCGCTCAGCAGGATCCCGTCCGGGTGGCGGTAGCGCAGCTCTTCGCGCCGCTCGGGCGTCAGCGCATCGGCCTTGTTGAGGACCAGCAGCCGCGGGCGGTCGCCGGCGTCGATGCTCTCCAGGACCTCGTCGACCGCCTCGTTCATCATGAGGAGGTCCTCCTCGTCGGCCGACGCGTCGACGACGTGCAGGATGAGGTCGGCCCGGCGCGTCTCGTCCAGCGTGGCGCCGAACGCGTCGACGAGCTGGTGGGGCAGCTTGCGGATGAAGCCGACGGTGTCGGTGATGAGGTACGGACGGCCGCGGATCTTCGTGGCCCGGGTGGTGGGATCGAGGGTGTGGAACAGGCGGTCCTGCACGCCGACGTCGCTTCCGGCGATCTGGTTGAGCAGCGTCGACTTGCCCGCGTTGGTGTAACCGGCCAGGGCGATCTGCGGGACGGCGATCCGCTCGCGCTCGGCGCGCATCGTGGCGCGGTGCTGCTTGACGCCGGTGAGGCGCCGCTTCAGCGCGGCGATCCGGTCGCGCGCCAGACGGCGGTCGGTCTCGATCTGCGACTCGCCCGGTCCACGGGTGGCGAACCCGCCGCTGGACACGCCGCCGAGGCGTTCCAGGTGGGTCCACAGCCCCCGCATGCGGGCCAGGTTGTACTCCAGCTGTGCAAGCTCGACCTGCAGCTTGCCCTCGGCGCTGTGGGCGTGCGCGGCGAAGATGTCCAGGATGGTGGCCGTCCGGTCGACGACCGAGATCCCCAGCTCCTTCTCCAGGTTGCGCTCCTGTCGCGGGCTCAGCTCGTCGTCGCAGACGATGACGTTGGCGTCGGCCTCCTTGGCCAGCGCCTTGACCTCCTGCAGCTTGCCGGTGCCCAGGTACGTGTTCGGGTGCGGCAGCTCACGGTGCTGGACGACCTCGCCGACGACCGCCACGCCCGCGGTGCGCAGGAGCTCGTGCAGCTCGGAGAGGTCGTCGCCCTCCTGGAGGGAGGCGATGCAGAATGCGCGTTGCTTGGCGCGGCCGGTCGGGGCGCCAGCGGTGGGGGCGTGGGTCGGGCCGGTTCGCCCGTGACGACTGCGATCCATGTGCCAGCGAGTCTAGACAACCGCCCCGGCGTCGCCGCCCGCGTGCGGCGGCGGGCGCCTGTGCGTCGCATAGGATCGCGGGGGTGAACGACACCTCCCTGGGCGCGCGGCTCGGCGCGCGAACCCTCCAGCTCGTCGACGCGCCGTCGGAATCGCGCAGCGAGGCCGCGCTGTGCGCCGAGGTGCTTGCGCTGCTGCAGGCCGGGGGCGTGGACGCCCGTGACGGCGGCGACACCTGCGTGCTGGCCGGACGCACCGAGCGCGGGGACCGGCCGCTCGTGCTGCTGGGCGGCCACCTGGACACCGTGCCGGCGCAGGGCAACATCCCCGGCCGACTCGACGGCGGCGTCGTCCACGGCCTCGGCGCATCGGACATGAAGGGCGCCTGCGCCGTGATGATCGAACTGGCCCTGGACGGGATCGGCTCCGCCGCGGGCACGGTCGACTTCGGCTTCGTGTTCTTCGGCCGCGAAGAGCTGCCGCAGGCCGAGAGCGCCCTCACCCCCCTGCTGGAGCGCGAGCCGGGCCTGCGCACCGCGGACCTCGTGGTGATGATGGAGCCCACCGACAACGCCATCCACGCCGGATGCATGGGCAACATCAACGCCAACTGGACGTTCACCGGCCGCGCGGGCCACTCCGCCCGGCCGTGGCTGGCCGACAACGCCATCCACCGCGCCGCCGAGGGCATCTCGGCACTGGCCGCCGTACCCGCCAACCCGCGCACCATCGACGGCCTCGTCTACACCGAGGTCGTGTCCGTCACCCAGTTCGCGGGGGGCGTGGCGCGCAACGTCGTCCCGGGTGAGGCCGTCGCCCACGTCAACTACCGCTACGCGCCGGACCGCACGCCGCTGGAGGCCGACGCGTGGCTGCACGCCCTGTGCGACCCGTACGGCGAGCTGGACCTCTACAGCAACGCCCCGTCCGGCCCGGTGGCGACGTCCAACCCGCTGGTCGCCCGCCTGCGCGCGACCGGCGACCTGGAGCTCGCCCCCAAGCAGGCGTGGACGCCGGTCGCGGAGTTCGCGGCCGCGGGCATCGACGCGGTGAACTTCGGCCCCGGCGCCCCGCCGCAGGCCCACACGGTGGGCGAGCACGTGACCTTCGAGGCATTGGTGCGCAGCTACCGCACCCTCGAGGCGTTCGCCACGGCATGAGCGAGCTGGCCCGTAACCCGGTCGTCGCCGAGACGGGCACATACCCCTTCGTCCGTATGGCCCGCGACCGCGCCGCGGTGGAGGCGCGCGGGATCCCCGTGATCGACTTCACCATGGGCGAACCGCGGGAGGAGACCCCCGAGTTCATCCGCGAGGCGCTCGTGCGGGCGGTGCGGGCCGAGCCCGTGTCGCCGTACCCGGCCGCCGCCGGGCTGCCGGAGCTGCGCACGGCGATCAGCCAGTGGGTGGGCCGGCGCTTCGGGGCCCGCGTGGACCCCGCCCGCGAGGTGATCCCGACGCTCGGCTCCAAGGAGGCGATCTACGGGCTGGCCAGCGTGCTCGTCGACCGCGACGGCACGAAGGACACCGTCGCCGTCCCCGCCCCCGCCTACCCGGTGTACGAGCGCGGCGCCCGCTTCGCCGGGGCGCGGGTGGTGCAGGTGCCCCTGGACCCGAACGTGGGCTGGGCCTTCTCCCCCGAAGCCCTGGACGCGCTGCCGTGGGAGCGGCTTGCCCTGCTGTGGGTCAACTCGCCCAACAACCCGACCGCTGCGACGCTGGACCTGGCGGCGTACGAGGCACTGGCCGCCCGTTGCCGCGACCACGGCGTCGTCCTGGCCAGCGACGAGGCCTACAGCGAGCTCTGGTTCGCCGGGGACCCGCCCGCCTCCGCGCTGCAGGTGGCCGACCGCAGCGGGGTGCTCGTCTTCAACACGCTCTCCAAGCGTTCCTCGATGCCGGGCTACCGCAGCGGCTTCGTGGCCGGGGATCCCGCGCTGATCGCCGCCATCGGCACCGTGCGACCCTCGATGGGCGTGGCGCCGCAGACCTTCGTGCAGCGCGCGGCGATCGCCGCCTGGAACGACGAGGAGCACGTCGCCCGCACACGCGCGCGCTACGCCGCCAAGCGGGAAGTGGTGCTCCCCGCCCTGCTGGAGCGCGGCCTGACCCCCACCGGCGGCGACGCCAGCTTCTTCCTGTGGATGGCCATCCCCGGCCGCGACGACGCGCGCTTCACCGCCACATGGCTGGAGCGCGGGCTGGCCTTCGCCCCCGGCTCCCTCTTCGGGGCGGTCGGCGCGGGCCACGTGCGCGTGGCCCTCGTCCCGACGCTGGAGGAGTGCGTCGAGGCCGCCGAGCTCCTGCGCCTGGCCTGACCGCGCTCAGTCGTTGGCGTGCAGGGCGGCGTTGAGCCCGCCCCAGGTGCCGGTGCGCGGCAGCGCCTCGATCGTGCCGGTCTGGCTGTTGCGGCGGAAGAGCATGTTGTCGTGGCCCGCCAGCTCGCGCGCCTTGACGACGTCGCCGTCCGGCAGCGTGACGCGCGCCCCGCCGGTGACGTAGAGGCCGGCCTCCACGACGCAGTCGTCGCCGAGCGGGATGCCCAGGCCGGCGTTGGCCCCGAGCAGACAGCGCTCGCCGAGCGAGATGACCTCGGTGCCCCCGCCCGACAGCGTGCCCATGATGGATGCGCCGCCCCCGACGTCGGTCCCGTCGCCGACCGTCACGCCCGAGCTGATGCGGCCCTCGACCATCGAGGCGCCGAGGGTGCCGGCGTTGAAGTTGACGAAGCCCTCGTGCATGACGGTGGTGCCCGGGGCCAGGTGGGCGCCGAGCCGCACGCGGTCGGCGTCGGCGATGCGCACGCCGTCGGGGACCACGTAGTCCGTCATGCGGGGGAACTTGTCGACCCCGAAGACCTGCAGCACGAGGCCGGCGCCGCGGGCACGGAGCCGGGCGGCGGGCAGCTCGTCGATGGCGACCGGGCCCAGGCTCGTCCAGGCGACGTTGGTGAGCACGCCGAACAGGCCGTCGAGGTTGACGGCGTGCGGGCGCACCAGCCGGTGGGACAGCAGATGCAGGCGCAGGTAGGCGTCGACGGCGTCGGCGGGGGCGACATCCAGCTCGATCTCGCGGGACAGGGCCTCGATGTGCACCCCGCGCACGGGGTCGTTGGTCCCGTCGCCCGGGAGGCTGGGCGGCACGTCGACGCCCAGCGCGCCGAGCGCCGGGGCCGGGAAGAACACGTCGAGGACGCGCGAGCCGGCGATCGTGGCCAGACCGGTGCCGTGGGCGATGCGGGGCGTGGCGTTCATGGCGCTCAGGCTACAAGTCGCGCAGCGCGCGAAGCAGCTCGTCGCTCACGCGGCCGGCGTGGACGGGGACCGCCCACCCGCTCAGGTCGACGTGGAGGTCCTCCTGCACGTCGACCAGCAGCTCCCCGCCGTCGAGCACGACCGTCACCGGGCTGTCGCCGCCCCGCAGCACGTGGGCGACGGCGGCTCCGCAGGAGCCGGTGCCGCTGGACTGGGTCTCCCCCGCTCCGCGCTCGAAGATCCGGGCGCGGATCCGGTCCGGCGCCAGCTCCGTCCAGAAGGACACGTTGGTGCGGTGCGGGAAGCGGGCGTCGTGCTCGATGGCCGGGCCGAGCAGGTCGAGCTCCAGCGCGTCCAGCGCCGCCTCGTCGGCGACGCGGATCGCGCACTGGGGGTTCCCGATGGACACGTGCTGGAAGGCGTGCCCGGCGATCTCCCCGCGCCCGTCGTCGGGTCCTTCGGGCCAGTCGCGCGACGTCAGCGAGGCACGGCCCATGTCGACGGTGCAGGTCGTGTCGCCGGTGATCGTGGGGCGGATCTCCCCGGCGATCGTCTGGATCGAGAACTGGGAGGCGTCCGTCCACCCGGCCCGGCGCAGGTACATGATCGCCTCGCGGGCACCGTTGCCCGACAGCTCCGCCTCGGAGCCGTCCGGGTTGTGGATGCGCAGGCGGGCCACGAAGCCGGGCGCGTCGGGCGGCAGGAGCTCCAGCACCCCGTCGGCGCCGATGCCGGTGTGGCGGTCGCACAGCCGGCGCACGCGGGCGGGGTTCAGCGGCGGATCGAGGTGCTCGCCCTCGACGATCACGTAGTCGTTGCCCAGCGCCTGCCACTTCTCGAAGTCCATAGGCGGGTGATCCTACGGCGCGGCCGGGCCGTCGGGGAGGAGCATGGCGGCCGCGTCCCGGGCGCTCAGCCCGGTCAGGTCGAGGTGCTCGACGCCTTCCAGGCGCCGCAGCCACGTCAGCTGCCGCTTGGCCAGGCGCCGCGTTCGGGTCTTCATGGCGGCCACGTCGCCGTCGAGGAGCTCGGAGAAGCCGACCGCCGCACGGGCCGTGGCGGAGGCGCCGGCCCGGTCGGCGGCCCGCACCTCCTCCTGCGCCCCCGCCGCCACCATCGCGTCGACCCGCCCGTCGATGCGGGCGTACAGCTCGTCGCGGTCGCGGGTGAGGGCGACGAGGCGGGTCGGATGGCGGGTGGTGGTCGTCCACAGCTCGTCGCGCCCCTCCCCGGCGGGCAGCGGCAGCCCGGCGTCCAGCAGCTCGTGGGCGCGGACGACGCGCTGGGCGTCGTGGGGATCGATGCGGGCGGCGCCGCCGGCGTCGCGCAGGACCAGCTCGTCGTGCAGTGCGCGGGCGCCCTCGTCGGCCAGTCGCGTGTTCCAGTGGGCCCGCACGGCCGGATCCGGTGGCGGGCGCAGCTCGAGGTCGCCGAGGGCGGCGCGCAGGTACAGCCCGGTGCCCCCGACCACGATCGGCGTGGCGCCCGCGGCGAGCAGCCCGTCGATCTCGGCGTGGGCCATCTGCGCGTACCGCCCGGCCGAACAGGTGTCGGTGACGGGCAGGACGCCGACGAGGCGGTGCTCCAGCTCGCGCTGCTCCTCCTCCTGGGGCGCCCCCGTGATGATCTCCAGGCCGCGGTAGAGGGCCAGTGCGTCGGCCGACACCGCCACCGGCACCGCGCCGCGGGCCCGCAGGCGCTGTGCCACGGCGAGGGCCAGCGCCGTCTTCCCCACCGCGGTGGGGCCGAACAGGGCGAGGATCGGAGTGTTCTCGGGGCGCGTCACGGGTGGGAGTATGGTCGGGTCATGGGCGTGCGCATCGGTTGCGGCCTCTCCACCGACCCGGACCCGCATCGCGCGGCCCGGGCGGCGGGGCGCGGTGCTGCCGCGGCGCTGGGCGGCGACGCCGATCTGGCCCTCGTGTTCGCCTCCGGCGCGCACCTGGCCGCGCCGCTCGCGTTGCTGGAGAGCGTGCACGACACGGTCGGCGTGTCGGCCATCTCCGGCTGCGGCGCCGGCGGCGTGGTGGGCGGCCCCCACGAGATCGAGGGCGGCACCGCGGTGGCCGTGTGGGCGGCGGACCTGGGCGGCGGCGTCGCACGGACCTTCCACGCCGACGTCGACGACCGCGAGGAGGGCCTGGCCCTGGCCGGGATGCCCGACCCGGCGGGCGCCGACGGCCTGCTGCTCTTCCCCGACCCCTACTCGATGCCGACCGACACCGTGCTGCGGGCGCTGGACGAGGCCTGCCCCGGGACCGTGGTGCTCGGCGGCCTTCCCAGCGCACGTACCCTCGGCGGGGAGGCCGCCCTGCTGTGCGACGACCACGTGCACGGCGGCGGCGTCACCGGCGTCGTGCTCCGCGATGTCGGGATGACCGCCTGCGTGTCCCAGGGCGCCGTCCCGCTGGGTCCCGAGCTGACCATCACCGCGGCGGAGGGGCACGTCATCCACGAGCTGGCGGGCCGGCCCGCGCTCGCGCGGATCCGGTCGGCGATCGGTGAGCTGGACGACCGCGAGCGCGGGCTGGTGTCCGAGGGACTGCTGCTCGGCATCGTGATCGACACCGGCCACGTCGAGTACCGCCAGGGCGATTTCCTGGTGCGCGGTGTCCTGGGCGTGGATCCGGACACGGGGTCGGTCACCGTCGGCGCACGTGTCAGCCCGGGGCAGGTGGTGCGCCTGCACGCGCGCGACGCCGCCTCGGCCCATCGCGATCTGCGCCGCGTGCTGCTGGACCACACCGACGCCCCGGTGGCCGGGGCGCTCGTGTTCACCTGCAACAACCGCGGATCCGGTCTCTTCGGCGTCCCCGACCACGACGCCCAGGCCGTCACCGCCGGGCTCGGCGGGGTGCCCACGGCCGGGTTCCACGCGGCCGGCGAGATCGGGCCGGTGGGCCGGCGCTCCTTCCTGCACGGCTTCACCGCCACTGTGGCAGTCTTCCGCGCGTGAACCTGCCAGGCACGACCACCCTCCTCACCGGCGCCACCGGCGGCATCGGCCACGCGATCGCCCGCACGCTGCACCGCCGCGGCACACGCCTCGTGCTGACGGGCCGGCGGCTCGAGGTCCTCCAGCCCCTCGCCGACGAGCTCGGAGCGCGCGCCATCGCCGTGGATCTGTCCGATCGGGCGGACCTGCACCGCCTGGCGGCCGAATGCGCCGATGTCGACGTCGTAGTCGCCAACGCGGCGCTGCCCGCCTCGGGCCCGCTCACGTCCTTCTCCGAGGAGGAGATCGACCGGGCCATGGAGGTCAATCTGCAGGCGCCGATGATCCTCGCGCGGCGCCTCGTCCCGGGGATGCTCGCGCGCGGCCGCGGCCACCTCGTCTTCGTGTCCTCGCTGGCGGGGAAGTCCGCCACCCCCGGCAGCTCGGTCTACAGCGCCAGCAAGTTCGGCCTGCGCGGCTTCAGCCAGGGCCTTCGTGGTGATCTGCACGACACCGGGGTCAGTTCCTCGGTGGTGTTCCCGGGGTTCGTCCGCGACGCCGGCATGTTCGCCGAGACCAACATCGAGCTGCCGTCGTACGTGGGCACGAGCACCCCGCAGGACGTTGCGGACAGCGTGGTGAAGGCCATCACCGCCGACCGCGCCGAGATCGACGTGGCGCCGCTCGGCGTGCGGGCCGGGGCGATCTTCAGCAGCGTCGCGCCGCAGACCGCCGCCACGGTGGCCCGGCGCCTGGGCTCGGACCGCATCAGCGGCGAGCTCGGCGACCGCCAGAAGTCCAAGCGCTAGCCCCTCCCGGGCCGCGCTCAGCGGCCGAGCGAGGACGCCAGGAGCGAGACCTCGCCCATGAGCGTCTGCGACGTCGCCGACACGATGTCGACCTGCACGAGGTCGCCGGGGCGCGCCACCCCTTCGAAGTTGACGGCCTTGTTGTGGCGGGTGCGCCCCCGCAGACGGGTCGGATCGGTGCGCGACGGGCCCTCCACGAGCACCTCCATGGTGCGCCCGACGAACCGCTGGGCGCGCTCCCTGGCGCGGCGCTGGACGACCTCCACCAGCCGCTCCATGCGCTCCACCTTCACCGCGTGCGGGACGAGCCCCTCGGTGATCTCGGCCGCCTCGGTGCCGCGGCGCGGAGAGAACACGAAGGTGAAGGCGCCGTCGTACCCGACCGCTTCGGCGATCTCGAGCGTCCGCGTGAAGTCCTCCTCGGTCTCGCCCGGGAAGCCGACGATGATGTCGGTGGTCAGGGCGACATCGGGAACGTGCTCGCGGATGAGGGCGACGCGGTCCAGATACCGCTCGCGGGTGTAGGTGCGCCGCATGGCCTTGAGGATCGGCGTGGAGCCCGACTGCAGCGGCAGGTGGATGTGCTCGCACAGCGCAGGCAGCGTGGCGTGGGCGACGACGACGTCCTCCTTCATGTCCTGCGGGTGCGGGCTGGTGTAGCGGATGCGCTCCAGGCCCTCCACCCCGTCCAGCGCTTCCAGCAGCTCGGCGAACGAGCGGCGCTCCGGCCGCAGGTCGCGCCCGTAGGCGTTGACGTTCTGCCCCAGCAGGGTCACCTCTCGCACGCCGTCGGCGACCTGCTCGCGCACCTCATCGACCAGTTCGCCGAACGGGCGGCTCACCTCGCGGCCGCGCGTGGAGGGGACGATGCAGTACGAGCACTTCATGTTGCAGCCGACGGAGATCTGCACCCACGCCTGGACCTCGCGGGCCCGCTTGCTGGGCAGATGCCCGGCGAAGCCCTCGAACTCGAAGTAGCCCTGGGCCGAGAGCGAGTCGGAGGTGAGGAACTCGGCCAGCCGGTGCACCTGCCCGGGCCCGAAGGCCACGTCGACGAAGGGGAACTGCCGGAAGACCTCGTCCTTGACGGACTGCGCCCAGCACCCGCCGACCCCGATCACCACGTCGGGCCGCTCGCGCTTCTGGCGCTTGGCGTGGCCCAGGTGGGCGACGAACCGCTCATCGGCGGATTCGCGGATCGAGCAGGTGTTGAACAGGATCAGGTCGGCGTCGTCCTGGGAGGCGGCCGCCTGGTAGCCGAGCGCCTCTATCATGCCCTTCATGCGCTCGGAGTCTTGCTCGTTC
>CAZXNX010000066.1:0-9866 GCA_964642225.1 uncultured Solirubrobacteraceae bacterium
AACTACGATGACACAGTCCAGCCCCTGGATCAGGATGCCCTGACCACCACGGACGAGATCAAGGTCAACTCCGGGTCCACCGTCAAGGACGTCTCGGAGTACCTGGGCGTGCCCGTCCCGGACATCATCAAGAAGCTGATGATGCTCGGCCAGATGGCCACGCTCACGCAGACCCTGGCCGACGAGGCCATCCTGGTCATCGCCGAGGAGTTCGACAAGAAGGTCGACATCGTCCACGTCGGTGACGAGGACGACGACGAGCCGGTCTTCGACGACGACGACGCGGACCTGCAGCTGCGCCCCGCGGTCGTGACGATCATGGGCCACGTCGACCACGGCAAGACGTCGCTGCTGGACGCCATCCGCGAGGCCGACGTCGTCGCCGGCGAGGCCGGCGGCATCACCCAGCACATCGGCGCCTACCAGGTGCACCACGACGACGACGTCATCACCTTCCTGGACACCCCGGGCCACGAGGCGTTCACCGCCATGCGTGCCCGCGGCGCCAAGGTGACGGACATCGCCGTGATCGTGGTCGCCGCCGACGACGGCGCCAAGCCGCAGACGGTGGAGGCCATCGATCACGCCCGTGCCGCGGACGTGCCGATCATCATCGCCGTCAACAAGATCGACAAGGAGGGCGCGGATCCCACGCGCGTGCGCACCGAGCTCACGCAGCGTGACCTGCAGCCCGCCGAGTGGGGCGGCGAGACCGAGTACGTCGACGTCTCCGCCAAGACCCGCGAGGGCCTGGACGAGCTGCTGGAGACGATCTCCGTCGTCGCCGAGCTCCAGGACCTCAAGGCCAACCCCGACGCGGACGCCTCCGGCGTCGTCATCGAGTCCAAGCTCGACCCGGGCCGCGGCCCGGTCGTCACCGTGCTCGTGCAGCGCGGCACGATGCGCGTCGGTGACGCCCTCGTGGGCGGCCCCCAGTGGGGCAAGGTCCGCGCGATGCAGGACTACACCGGCAAGCGCGTCAAGACCGCGCTCCCCGGCGACCCGGTCGAGGTCCTCGGCTTCGACGGCGTCCCCGACGCCGGCGAGTTCGTGCAGGTGGTCAAGAGCGACAAGGAGGCCCGTCGTCAGGCCACCGAGCGCGAGATCCGCCTGAAGACCGAGGCGCTGGCCCGCCGCTCCGGCCGCAAGGTCTCCTTCGAGGAGGTCTTCCGCCTGGCGCAGGAGGGCACCGTCAAGGAGCTCAGCCTGGTGCTCAAGGCCGACGTGTCCGGCTCGCTCGAGGCGTTCGAGGACGAGATCGCCAAGCTGCCCCAGGACGAGGTGTCGGTCAACATCATCCGCAGCGGCGTCGGCGGCATCAACGAGTCCGACGTCATGCTGGCGGCCGCGTCCGACGCGGTCATCCTCGGCTTCAACGTCCGGCCCGTGGGCGACGCCCGCGCCGCCTCGGACCGCGAGGCCGTCGAGATCCGCACGTACTCGATCATCTACAAGGCGCTGGACGACCTGCGCGATGCCATGACCGGCATGCTCGAGCCCGAAGAGGTCGAGGAGGAGGTCGGTCGCGTCGAGGTCCGGACCACGTTCCGCGCATCGAAGATCGGCATCATCGCCGGCTGCTACGTGCTGGAGGGCAAGGTCACCCGCGGCGCCAAGGCGCGCCTGGTGCGGGACGGCACCGTGGTGCACGACGGGCGCATCTCCACGCTGCGCCGCTTCAACGACGACGCCCGCGAGGTCCAGGCGGGGTACGAGTGCGGCATCACCCTCGAGAACTACCAGGACGTCAAGGAAGGCGACGTCATCGAGGTTTACGCGACCAAGCAGGTCGAGCGCGCGCTCTCGTAGCGATGCGCTCGTCCTCTACACGCGATGGAGTCGTAGGATGAGTGGCCGCATGCGCCGCGTCGACGTGGCCATGCGCGAAGTGCTGGGCGAGGCCATCGCCCAGGGCCTCAAGGACCCTCGCATCGGATTCGTGACCGTCACAGACGTGGAAACCACCGGCGACCTGCAGCAGGCTCGCGTCTACGTGAGCCTGCTTGGCGACGACGACGAGCGGCAGCGCAGCCTGGACGGCCTCAACTCCGCCCACGGCGTGCTGCAGCGGCGGGTCGCCGAGCAGCTGCGGCTCAAGCGCACGCCCACGCTGACGTTCTTCGAGGACCCCACCGCGCGCCGCGCGGCGCGGGTCGATGAGCTGCTCGCCGATCCGGACGTGCAGCCATGACCGTGGAGAGCGCCGTGGACGCGCGCGCCCAGGTCCTGGCCGAGATCACGGCCGGCGAGCGCTTCGTGCTCGTCACCCACGTCAACCCCGACGGCGACGCCCTGGGGTCCCTGGTGGCCATGCACAACGTGCTGCGGGCGCTGGGCAAGGACTCCGTCATGTTCATGGCGGCCGACGAGTTCCCGCTGCCCTACGAGTACCGCTTCTTCGCGTTCGACGGCCTCGTGAGCATCCCGCCGGCGGACCTCGCCGAGCGGACGATCATCTTCCTGGACTGCGGCAACATCGACCGGCTGGGGGAGAGCGTCTTCAAGGACGACGGCCGGCACATCCTCAACATCGACCACCACCACGACAACACCCGTTTCGGGAGCGTCAACCTGGTGGTCGAGGACGCCTCCTGCACGGCCGAGATCGTGTGGGACCTCATGCGCGCCCTCGAGGTGGACGTCACGCCGGCCATCGCCGATGCGCTCTACGTCGGGCTCGTCACCGACACCGGCAAGTTCATGTACGAGAACACCGGCACGCGCGCGCACATCATGGCCGCCGAGCTGGTGGCGGCCGGGGTGGACGTCCACGAGATCTACCGCCGCCTCTACGAGGACATGCCCTACGCCAAGCTCTCGCTGCTGGCGCGCGGCCTGACCAACGTGCAGCGCTTCGACGACGGCGCGCTGACCTGCTCCTTCCTGTCCCGTGAGGACTTCGCCGCCGCCGAGGCGGAGGAGAGCTACAGCGAGGGCATCATCGACCACCTGCGCTCGGTCGCCGGGACGAAGGTGGCGGCGCTCTCGCGCGAGCTGCTGGATCCCGACCGGTCGGGCGTGCGCAAGGTGTCGCTGCGGGCCACCGACGGCGAGGTCGACGTGTCGGCCATCGCCCGGGCCGGGGGAGGCGGGGGGCACCGCCAGGCCGCCGGCTTCACCACCGAGCTCTCCCCGCCGGAGCTCGTGGAGTTCCTGCGCCACGAGGTCGCGGCGCAGCTGGGGCGCCCCGACCCGACGCGCTGAGGCTCTCGTGGACGGGGTCCTGCTGGTCGACAAGCCCGCCGGGGTCACCTCCCACGATGTCGTCGCCGGGGTCCGGCGCACCTACGGCCGCGGGGTCAAGGTCGGCCACGCCGGCACGCTGGACCCGTTCGCCACCGGCCTGCTGCTGATCCTCGTCGGCCGCGCCACCCGCGTGCAGCGGTGGCTCATGGGCCTGCCCAAGACGTACGAGACGGTGGCCCGCCTGGGCGCCACCTCGACCACCGGCGACCCGGAGGGCGAGATCACGCAGACCGGGGTGCTGCCGCCCGACCCGCCGGTGCTGCCCACCGGGACGATCACCCAGCGCCCCCCGATCTACAGCGCCATCCATGTCGACGGGGAGCGCGCCTACGCGCGAGCCCGCCGCGGCGAGACGGTCGAGATCCCCGAGCGGCAGGTCGTCGTCGAACGGTTCACCCAGGACTGGCGCGAGGGCGACCGCGCGGGCTTCACCGTCTCCTGCTCCTCCGGCACGTACATCCGGTCGCTGATCATGGATCTCGGCGACGCGTACTGCGTGGCGCTGCGCCGCACCGCGATCGGCCCGTTCTCGCTGGCCGATGCCGTCCCGCCGGGGCCCGGGGCGACCGACGGCCTCATCCCGCTCGGTGACGCGCTGGCCGCGGTGATGCCGGTGATCCACCTGGACGACGAGCAGTCCCGGCTGGCCGCGCACGGGCGGCCGGTCACCGTCCCGAGCCCCGATGTCGAGCACGTGCTGCTGCGCGACGACGAGGGTCCCGTGGCCGTGGCGATCGCCGGGGAACCCGGTGTGCGCAGACCCGTCGTAGGGTTCCGGGGATGAAGATCACCTCGCTCCCCGACGTGGAGCCGCGCCCGCGCCGCGTGGCGGTCGGGATGTTCGACGGCGTGCACCGGGGCCACCGGGCCGTCATCGAGGGGGCCGACACCGTGGTCACCTTCGATCCGCACCCGACGTCGGTGCTGGCTCCGGCAACCGCCCCGCAGCTGCTGACGACCGTCGCGCGCAAGGCCGAGCTGCTCGCGGCCATCGGGGTGCAGGAGCTCGTGGTCGTCCCGTTCGACGCCCACTTCGCGGCGCAGAGCGCCCAGTGGTTCATGGACGAGGTGCTGGTGGCGAAGCTCGGCGCCACCCACGTGAGCATCGGCGAGAACTTCCGCTTCGGCCAGCGCGCCCAGGGGACCCCGGCGGTGCTGCAGGGCGACGACCGTTTCGAGACGCGCGTGGTGCCCCTGCTGGAGCTCGACGGCGAGATCGTCTCCAGCAGCCACATCCGCGGCCTCATCCTCGGTGGCGCCGTGGAGTACGCCAACGAGCTGCTCGGGGTGCCGTTCGTCGTCGAGGGCCCGGTCGAGCACGGCGAGAAGCGCGGGCGGGAGCTGGGCTTCCCGACCGCCAACCTCGTGCCACAGCCCGGGATGATCGTCCCCGCCTTCGGGGTCTACGCCTGCCGCGCCCACGGCCACGCGGCCGCCGTCAGCGTCGGGGTGCGCCCGACGTTCGTCACCGGGCTGGGGGAGCTGATCGAGGCCCACCTCATCGGCTTCTCGGGCGACCTCTACGGGCAGACGCTGCGGGTGGAGTTCCTGCGCCGCCTGCGCGGCGAGCGCCGCTTCGACTCCGCCGAGGCCCTGATCGCGCAGATGAAGCGCGACGTCGAGGGCGCGCAGGCGGTCGTCGACGCCGCGGGGTAGGCGCGTGGAACGGTGCCCTTTGCTACCGTTCGGCGCCGCATGACGACCCTTTCACTAGAGCGCAAGTCCGAGATCATCACCAAGTTCGGGGACTCCCCGACGGACACGGGCAACACCCGCGTCCAGATCGCGCTGCTGAGCGCCCGGATCAGCGATCTGACCGAGCACCTGCGTGATCACAAGAAGGATCACCACTCGCGCCGGGGTCTGCTCATGCTCGTCGGCCGTCGCCGTCGCCTGCTGAACTACATGCAGAAGAACGACCTCGACGGCTACCGCGAGCTCGTGCGCGAGCTCGGCCTGCGCAAGTAGCCCGCGGCCATGGCCATCATCGCCGCCGGCAGCGCCGTCCCGGACTTCGTCCTGCGCAACAGCCAGGGCGAGGAGGTCACGCCGCAGACGCTGGCGGGCCGCACCTCCATCCTCGTCTTCTACCCCTTCGCCTTCAGCCCGGTCTGCACCGACCAGCTGCAGATCTACGAAGAGGTGCTCCCCGACCTGCGCGCGCAGGGAGTGGACCTCTACGGCGTGTCCACCGACGCGACGTACAGCCAGCAGGCCTTCGCGGACTCGCTCGGCGTCAGCATCCCGCAGCTCAGCGACTTCGAGCCCAAGGGCGCGGCGTCCCGCCTGTTCGGCGCCTACTTCGAGCCGGCCGGGATGACCAACCGCGCGCTGGTGCTGATCAACCCGGACTCCACCATCGGGTGGAGCTACGAGGCCGACTCCCCGGGCGACCTGCCCGGCGCGAACCTCCTGTTCGACGGCCTCGCCGCCGCCCGCGGCTAGCACCACGGCCATCCGGCGAGCGATCGGACGCCCGGTGAGCCGCGAGACCGAGGATCGCAACCGGCGGATGTTGCGGGCCCGCGACGCGATGGATCGCGACTTCGCCCTGCTGCTCGACATCGCCACGCTGGCGCGCATCGCGATCGTCTCGGAGTCCCACTTCATCCGGACCTTTCGCGACACGTTCGGCGAGACGCCGCACCGCTACCTGCAGCGCCGCCGCGTCGAACGGGCCATGTTCCTCCTGCGCGAGACCGAGCGGCCCGTGACGGAGGTGTGCCTCGACGTGGGCTTCACGAGCCTGGGGACGTTCGGGCGGACGTTCCGGGCAATCGTCGGCGTCTCGCCGACGACCTACCGCCGGGAGGGCGTCGACCTGCGCCGCGTCCCCGGGTGCTTCGCGATGCGCTGGACCACACCGAGCAGTTTCGGAGAAGCGCGGGCGGCCGGCGCCGTCTAGCGTCACGGCCATGCCCTCCACGATCAACATCTCCTCCATCTTCGTCCTCGACCAGGACGAGGCCCTCGCCTTCTACGTCGGCAAGCTCGGCCTCGAGGTCGGTGCCGACTTCGACCTGGGCTTCATGCGGTGGCTGACCGTACGGGTGCCGAACGAGCCGGGGCGCGAGATCCTTCTCGAGGTGCCCGGGCCGCCGGCCCACGATCCCGCCACCGCCGAGCAGATCCGCGAGCTCGTGACCAAGGGCGCGATGGGATTCACCGCCGGCTTCACCGTCGCGGACGTGCGGGCCGAGCACACCCGCCTCACCGCGCTCGGGGTGGACTTCACCGATCCGCCGACCGAGCGCTTCTACGGCATCGACTGCGGCCTGCGCGACCCGTTCGGCAACAACCTGCGGATGGTCCAGCCGGCCACGGGCCCGGTCGACCTGCCGACCCCGAGCGACTTCACGCCTCCGGACCCGGTCTGAGGCCGGCGCGTCAGGCCGCGGCCGCGCGCCGCTTGGCCACGTCGGCCGCCAGCAGCGGGCCGAGGACCTGCGCGCGGTGGTCGAAGATCGCCGCGACGTCGCGGCCCACGAAGAGCCGGTGGGCCAGCTCGCCCAGCGGGCCGAAGCCGATCGCGTAGCGCACGGTGTCGCGCATCAGCGTCCGGTTGCCGGGGGCGGCCTCGAACTCGTGCGTGTGGTGCCACAGGGCGTAGGGGCCGCGCAGCTGGGTGTCGACGAACCGCACGCCCGGGACCCAGTCCTGGATCAGCGTCTGCCACGTGATCGGCAGATGGTGGATGCGCAGCCGGTACTCGATGAGCGTGCCGACGGCCATCGGGATGGGCTTGGGGGTGATCACCGTGAAGCGCAGGAGGGGAGGGGTGATCGCCTCGAGGTTGTGGGCGTCGCCGAAGAAGCCGAAGACCTCGTCGGGCGTGCCGTCGAGGAGTTGCTCGCGGGTGAGGGTGTGTATGCGCATCGTTGGGTCTACGGGGCGGTACGGTGCCAGGGATGACCGGCATGACCTCGGCAGGCGTCCCCGGCCTGCGCGACGACGACCACGTGCGCGGCGAGCCCGGCGCGCCGCTGGTCCTGTTCTACGGCGACTTCACGTGCCCGCGATGCCTGGTCGGCTACGACCGCCTGCGCGACGCCCCGGTACGGCTGGTGTTCCGCCACCTGGCCCTGCGCGCCAAGCACCAGCGGGCGCTGGCCCTGGCCCACGCCGCCGAGGCCGCCGCGCTGCAGGACGCCTTCTGGCCGTTTCACGACAGCCTGTACGAGGACGCCGGGCGGATCGACGACCCGCATCTGTGGGCGCGCTGCGAGGCGCTGGGACTCGACGTGGCCCGTTTCGACGTGGACCGGCGCTCGGACGCCGTCGCCGCCCGCGTGAGCCGGGACGTGCGCGACGCGCTGCGGGCCGGGGCCACGACGACACCGACCGTGTGGATGGACGGCGTGCGGCACGACGGACCCCCACCGGCCCGGGTCGTGCCGGACCCGATACCCTGAGGTGGTTCTCACAGAGACAGATACAAGAATCGGCTGACCCACCGACGGGCGGCCAACAGGAAAGGCAGTTCCCTATGAGCAGTAATGACGCCGTCACCACGGTGACCGTCGAGATCGCCGGCAAGGAGATCTCCTTCGAGACGGGCCGCATGGCACGTCAGGCCTCCGGCGCGGTGATCGTCCGAGCGGGCGACACCATGGTCCTGAGCACCGCCGTCATGGGCGGGGCCCGCGACGTCGACTTCCTCCCGCTGACGGTGGACGTCGAGGAGCGGATGTACGCCGCGGGCAAGATCCCCGGCTCCTTCTTCAAGCGTGAGGGCCGCGGCGGCGAGAAGGCCACGCTGACCTGCCGCATGATCGACCGCCCGATCCGCCCGCTCTTCCCCAAGGGCTGGAACTACGACACGCAGCTCGTGGCGATCCCGATCTCGGTCGACCACGTCAACCCGTACGACGTCCTGGCCATGAACGGCGCCAGCGCCGCCATCCAGCTCTCGCCGATCCCGGTCCACGAGGCCGTCGGCGCTGTCCGCATCGGCAAGGTCGACGGCAACTTCGTCGTCAACCCCAACGAGGAGGACCTGCTGGAGAACTCCGACCTCGACCTCGTCGTGGCCGGCACCTCCGAGGCCATCCTCATGGTCGAGGCCGGCGCCAACGAGATCCCCGAGGCCGAGATCCTCGACGCCCTCGACATCGCGCACGACGCGATCAAGAAGCTGTGCGCCGCACAGGTCGAGCTGCGCGAGAAGGCCGGCAAGCCGAAGGTCGACTTCCAGGGCCCCGTCCTGGACGAGAGCCTGGTCGACCAGATCAAGGGCTCGCACCTGAAGGCGATCGACGAGGCCACCTCGACGATCGACAAGACCGAGCGCCAGGACGCCACCAAGGCCGTCGAGGCCGCCGTCGTGGAGCAGTACGCGCCCGACGAGGAGGACGGCGCCCGCCGCTCCGAGGTCAAGCGCGCGTTCGCCAAGATCGAGAAGCAGGTCATCCGCGAGCGCATCGCCATCCACAAGAAGCGCCCGGACGGCCGTGACGAGACCGAGATCCGCAAGATCACGATCGAGGTCGGCGTCACGCCCCGCACCCACGGCTCCGCGCTCTTCACCCGCGGCCAGACGCAGGCCCTCTCCACGGTTGCCCTCGGCACCCTGAAGGAGGAGATGCGCCTGGACACCCTCGGGCTGGAGACCAAGAAGTTCTACTGGCACCACTACAACTTCCCGAGCTTCTCCGTCGGGGAGACCGGTCGCCTGGGCCCCAAGCGCCGCGACATCGGTCACGGCGCCCTCGCCGAGCGCGCCCTCGTGCCGATGATCCCGTCGATCGAGGAGTTCCCCTACACCGTGCGTGTGGTCTCCGACATCTTCGAGTCCAACGGCTCGTCCTCGATGGCGTCGGTCTGCGGCTCCTCGCTGAGCCTCATGCAGGCCGGCGTGCCGATCAAGAAGCCGGTCGCCGGCATCGCGATGGGCCTCATCAAGGAGGGGGAGGACTACACCGTCCTCACCGACATCGCCGGCGTCGAGGATCACCTCGGCGACATGGACTTCAAGGTCGCCGGCACCAAGGACGGCATCACCGCCCTGCAGATGGACATCAAGATCACGGGCGTCACGTTCGAGATCCTGCGCGACGCCCTGGCCCAGGCCAAGGACGCCCGCACGAACATCCTGGGCCAGATGGCCGAGGTCATCGGCGCGCCGAGCGAGGAGCTGTCGGAGTTCGCTCCGCGCATCATCACGCTGCAGATCGATCCGTCGCAGATCGGCCTGCTCATCGGCAAGGGCGGCGAGACGATTCGCGGCCTGTCCGACGAGTTCGAGTCCCAGATCGACGTCAACGACGAGGGCCAGGTCCTCGTGTATTCGGCCAGCGGCACGCTCGGCGAGCAGCTGGCGGAGCGCATCCGCACGATGATGAAGGAGGTCGAGGTCGGCGACTCGTTCCAGGGCAAGGTCGTCAAGACGACCACGTTCGGCGCCTTCGTCGAGCTGTCCAAGGGCACCGACGGCCTGCTGCACATCAGCAACGTCAAGCCGGGCGAGCGCGTCGACACGGTCGAGGACGTCCTCAACAAGGGCGACGAGATCGCCGTCCGCGTGGTCGAGGTCGACCGTGAGCGTGGCCGCATCGGCCTGCGCATGGCCGACGACCCGGACGTCGCCGGCAAGACCGCCGAGGAGCTGGCCAGCGTCAGCT
>CAZXNX010000067.1:0-9797 GCA_964642225.1 uncultured Solirubrobacteraceae bacterium
CGCCCTCGCCGGCGGCCACGCCCGCGCCGTCGCCCGCTCCGGCTTCGACGCCGCCGTCCGCCGCGCCGACCCGGGCGATGCCCGCCCTGCCCAAGGCCGACTGGTACCCGGACCCGTCGGGGACCAAGCGCCTGCGGTACTGGGACGGCACCGCCTGGACCGACCACGTGGCCGACTGAGCCACGCGGCGCGCAGCAGGGTTGCTCAGCGGCGGCGCAGGATGAACGGCAGCTCGCCGCGCGGGCCGATCGTCGGCGTCTGCTGGATCCGCAGCGCGTGGCCCGGCTCCAGCTCCAGGTGCCAGTCGGCCAGGATCGAGCGGGCGATGGTGCGGATCTCCGCCTCGCCGAAGCGCATGCCGATGCAGGTGCGCGACCCGCCGCCGAAGGGGACGTAGGCGCCCTTGGGGATCGTCTCGATCCGGCCCGGGGCGAAGCGCTCGGGGTCGAAGCGCTCCGGGTCCGGCCACACGTCGGGCAGGTGGTGGCTGGCCCACGAGCTGTAGCTGACCGACATCCCGCCGGGCACGCGTACCCCGGCAAAGGTGAAGTCGTCGACCGAGCGGCGCGGCCCGATCCACGCAGGCGGGTACTTGCGCAGCGTCTCGTCCAGCACGAGGTCCAGCCGCGTGTCCGAGCCGGCGGCGAGGTCGTCGAGAAGCAGGCGCTCCTCCTCGGGGTTGCGTGCCAGCTCGTAGAACATGAAGTCGACGGTCGAGGTGGTGGTGTCGTGCCCGGCGAAGAGCAGCGTCATCACCTCGTCACGGACCTGATGGTCGCTGAGCGTGCGGCCCTCCTCGTCGTGGGCGTCCAGCAGCAGGGAGAAGATGTCCTCGCCGCGGGCGCCGGTGCGGCGGCGGCGCTCGATCTCGCTGAAGATGAGGGTGTCCAGGCGCCGGCGGGCGCCCAGCATCTGGTCGTACGGGGTGCCGGGGCCGCGCAGCGCCTGCAGCACGTAGTCGCGGCCGTGGAAGCCGAGGGCGACCTCGAACTCGTGGGCGGCGTCGAGTTCGCCGCGGCTGGCGTCCGGGTCCAGCCCGAACAGCGCCCGCATGGCGATCCGCAGCGCCAGCGCACGCATCCAGCCGTCGAAGTCGATCCGGTCGCCGTCGCGCCAGGTGGCCAGGGCGCGGTCGGTCTCCTCCTGCATCGTGGCGTGGGCGGCGGCGATGCGCTCGCGGTGGAAGGCGGGCAGCATGATCCGCCGCGACTGGCGGTGGAACGTGCCGTCGATGGTGAGCAGCCCGTCGCCGAGCAGCGCGATCAGGCCGCGCAGCTGGCCGTCGCGCCAGGTGAAGTTGGCGGCGTTGGACACCGTGATGTGGTGGTTGGCCGCCGGGCCGAGCATGAACACCTGCACGCCGTGCAGGATCCGCAGCGAGAAGACGGGGCCGAAGCGCGCGTAGGCGTCGAGCAGGATCGGCAGCGGCTCGCGGGCGAAGGCCTTGGTGCGCCGCCAGCTGAAGTCGGTGTAGCCGGGCGGGAGCGGGCCGCCGCGCAGCGCGCGGCGCTCGTCCTGCAGGTCGGCCGCGATCGTGCGCAGCGGGTTGGCTACCGGGGGCGGCGGGCCGACGAGGGAAGCCATGGCGCCATGCTATCCCAAAGCCTGACGCACCCGTCATCTTTGCCGACGGGCCGGAATCCGGCCCGTGGAACGACGAGAGCCCGGCACCCCTTCCCTGGGAACCGGGCTCTGTCTCTGCGGCACGCGGACGGCATCAGCCGTCCGCGCTCTCCCGCCGTCAGCTTGTCGCCTTGTCCTCCTTGGGGGACTGGGTCTTGTTCTCCGCGGCGTCCTCGTCGCTCTTCGGCGCGGCGCGGACGACGCGCTCGCAGGAACCGTTGAGGTTCTCGGGGGTGGCGTCGACGATCACGTCTTGGAGGTCGACGAACGCCTGGTCGTTCCCGGGGCCGCAGTCGACGCGGTCGGCCTCGCCGTCCCGGGTGTGGATGCGGTCGTTGCCGTTGCCGCCGACGAGGGTGTCGACCGTGGCCGATCCGTCGGCGGTCACGTCACCGCGGGCGACGGCCCACAGCACGTCGTTGCCGTCGTCGCCGTAGGACGTGTCGGCCCCGAGGTTGGCGAAGATCAGGTCGTTGCCCGCGCCGCCGTGCTGGACGTCGTCGCCCTTGCCGCCGGACATCAGGTCGCGGCCCGCGCCGCCGCCCGAGATGTCGTTGCCGTCGCCGCCGTGGAGGCGGTCGCCGCCGGTGCCGCCGGTGACCGTGTCGTTGCCGGGGCCGGCGAAGAGCAGGCCGTGGCCGCGGCCGGTCTTGCTGATCGTGATGACGTCGTCGCCCTTGCCCGCGGCGACGAAGTCCAGGGCGCCCGCACCGGTGCGGATCGTGTCGTTGCCGTCGGCGCCGATGAGGCGGTCGCTGCCGCGCCCGCCGTCGATCTGGTCGTCGCCGCCACCGGCGCGCACGAGGTCGTTGCCGCCCAGTGCGGCGATCGTGTCGGCGCTGCTGGTGCCGCGGAGCTTGTCGCGATGATCGGTGCCGGTGATGGTCGCGGCCATCACCACGGCGGTGGTGGCGGCGAGCGCCATGAGGGAGACGGCCACGATGGTGGTGACCTGTGCGAGACGTTGCAACATGCTGCTCCTCCTTACGGGGGGACCGTTGGACCGGGGGTTCGGTTCTTCACGGTCTGGAACAGCAGCCGGCCCGCAGAGTTGCGAACCCGGCACGGGCTGGGCGCGCTCGCAGGGCGCGCGTCGTGCCCGGAGCCTGTCTGTCATCCTTGCTCACCGCACGGGGGCGTAGCTCAGTTGGTTAGAGCGCCGGCCTGTCACGCCGGAGGTCGCGGGTTCGAGTCCCGTCGCTCCCGCTCCCGAAAGCCCTCGCTGACGCGGGGGCTTTCTGCGTTCTTGGGGCGTCGCTCAGGGCGGTCGGATGAAGCTGGCGCTGACGGTCCTGTCGGCCGACATCAGAACGGTGCACGTGTTGTTCCACAGGCCGTCGCATCCCGTCCAGCCGTAGAGCGTGCTCCCGCTCGCGGGCGTCGCCGTCAGCGTCACGACCTTGCCCAAGGGGGGGAATCGCGCCACGCAGGTTGCGCCGCAGTCGATGCCGGCGGGGTCGCTGGTGACCCGACCGGTCCCCGCCCCCGTCATCGCGACCGTCAGTTGCGCCCCCGTGTGCCCGAACAGCGGCGTCACCGTGATCTCTCGATGGGGTCCCGTCTCGCTGTCGATCTGGATCGTGCAGGACGTGCTCAGCGCCCCGCAGGTCGCCGCGAGTCCGGGCTCGCTCATGCTGATCGTCCATCCCAGGACCACCGACCCGGCGGCGGGGACCGCGGTGAGCGTGACCGGCCCCTTCCCGGTGTAGGTCTTGAGGCAGTTCCAGTCGGGTGCAGCGTCGTACCTGGTCGCGCAGTGGATGGCGTCTCCGGTCACGCGGCCATCGCCGCTGCCGTCGAAGCGCACCGCCACGCTGTTCCAGTGCTCGGCGCGGTAGACGGACGTCTGGGTCGCGACGTCCAGGGCGTTCCGCGCGTCGGCGATCCTGACCTGGTGGCGAGAGATGCGGGGGGAGCGAACGTTGCCGAACTGCGTCTCCTGCCTCGCCGCGAACGCGTACTTGTCGGGCACGATCGGGGGCAGCGCGGTCACCACGCGCTGCCAGCGAGCCGCGAGCGCCGGGTTGCTGAGGTTGGTGGTGATGAAGGCCGTCACCATCGGATCCGTCTTCATCGCCGCGAACGCCGCCTTGTCACTCAAGGCCGTGAACAGCCGCTGCGCCAGCCTGAGGGTCAAGGGGTCGGCGCGCTGTCCGCCCGTCCAATAGGTCGGAGAAAGCCGCTTCACCCTCGGTGCACCTGCAGCGGTCCGCCCGGGCGGGGAGGCCGTGCGGGTGCTGGCGTGCGATTCCCCCCTCACGACCGGGTGCATCGCGGCCGCGAGCGCCCGCGCGACCTTGAGCACCGAGAGATAGCGCTCCCAGTTGCCAAGGGCGGTGCTCAGCGCGTTGCGGACCGAGAAGACCTGGGCGTACCCGCGACGGCTGGTCCTGCGGACCCAGAAGGACGTCGCGTCGGCGGTGGCTCCCGGCATCGCGAAGGTCACCGAGCCGCTCTTGGACGTCCCGCCGTGGCGCCGCACGAGCATCAGCAGCACCTGACGCACCTTGCTGCTCTTGCGCGCGACCGGCGAAACCACGGCGTAGACGCGTGTCGTCTTGCGCAGCGCGCTCCACCCCGGTGCGCTGGCGGCGATGGCGACGCCGCCGACGCGGGTGGCGAAGATCTTCCCCCTGCCGGCGGCGGCGGGGCGCGCCGGCGTGACGACCCGCACCTGCGCCACCGCGAAGCTCAGGTCACCCGGGCGCGGCAGCGCAATCGAGACCTTGGTCGTCGTGGAAGCAGCCATTGCAGCAGAGGCCGATCCGCACAGCCCGAGTGCGCAGCCGAGGACGACCAAGGTGATCCGAAGGCGTGAAGACATGCGCTGAGTATCAGCAGGGGCAGGACCAGGCAACATCCGTACTCGTCCACAGCCGACAACGCCAGAGATGGCGCGTTCGGACAAGGAGCGCGTCGCCGCGCGTGGAACACCTGCGACATGACCCAGGCCCGTGTTCTCGTCGCCGCGGCCGTCCTGCTCGGGGCGCTGTACGTGGCGGGCGCCGTCGCGCTCGGCACGCCGCCGAACGTCACCGATTCACCCGAGCGCATCGCCGCGTGGTTCCTCGACAACCGCGACGCGGCGCGCCTCTACGCCTGGACCGCTGCGTTCGCGACGCTGGCCGTGGCGATCCTCGCCGCGATCATCCGCGGCCTGTTGCCCGCTCCGCACCGCGACGTCTTCCTGCTCGGCGCCGCGGCGTTCGTCATCGAGACCGCCGTGCAGGCGTGGTTCTGGGGCGGCATTGCCCGCGATCCGGCATCGCTGGACCCCGCGACGGTCCGCCTCGGGTTCAGTGTCCTGAGCTTCTGGGGGCCGATCCTGACCGGCGCCACGATGGCGATGATCGGCGCGGTCACCGTGCTCGGCCTGCGCGCGCAGCCCGCGATCCCCCGGTGGCTCACGATCCTCGGGGCGATCGCCTTTCTCGAGCAGGCGATCGAGACGATCACCGTGTTCGGCACCAGCGGCTTCACGGCGCCGGGCGGCGCGATGAACCTGCGGCTCGGGGCCCTCGTCACCCTGATCTGGATCGTCGGCCTCGTCGTGTGGGCCGCCCGTGAGCTGGGTGAGCGCGCGCGGGCGGACGCGGGGCCGGCGCCCGCCGCGTGAGTCACCCCGATGAGGCGATGGAACGCGCGCGCCGAGCGGCGACCATGTGCGCCATGCCCTCCCGCTCGGTGCCCCGGTCGTGACGCGCCTGCGTGAAGAGCGCCGGGAGGCGCTGCTGTTCGCGATCGGGTCCGTGTGCTTCGCGCTCGGCGCCGTGCCGGGCTACGCCTCGCTCGTCGGCACCACCGCCGACAACGCGACCTTCGCCATCGGCTCGGTCTTCTTCACGGTCGCGTCGTTCATCCAGTGGCGGCTCACCGGTCGCTGGCGGCCGGGCGGCTGGCGCGACGCCGGCTGGAGCGACTGGTGGTCGGCCGCCGTCCAGTTCCCGGGCACGCTCCTCTTCAACGTCAGCACCTTCTCCGCCCTCATCGGGGGCGACCACATCTGGCGGCCCGATGCGTTCGGCTCGGCGCTGTTCCTCGTCTCCAGCGTCCTGGCCGTCCACGCCGTGACGATCCGCGACCGGCTGTGGGACCCGACCGCCCGCAGCTGGAAGGTCGCATGGCTCAACCTCGCGGGCTCGATCGCCTTCGGCATCTCGGCCGTGGGCGCCTACGTCGCGCCGGGGTCCGACCAGCCGAGCAACGTCGCCGTGGCCAACCTCGGCACGTTCCTCGGCGCCCTGGGGTTCCTGGCGGGCGCCCTGCTGATGTCGCCGCGGCCCGATGCGGGGCGTTCATCCCGCCAGGATGATGTGGCGCCGGTGGCGCGGGCGTAGGCTGGCTCCCGAGACCGCGCCCCAACCGAAGGGAAGCCATGAGCGACCATCAGCACGACGTCATCGTCGGCGCCTACCAGGACCTCGACGCCGCCAAGCACGACTTCGACGCCGTCACCGCGCTGGTCAAGGCGGGCACGGTCAAGGTGGAGGGTGTGATCCTCGTCGAGCACCACGATGACGGGGAGGTCAGCGTCGTCAGCACCGGCGATCACATGGGCCGCCACGGCCTTGCCTGGGGCTCGGGCGTCGGGCTCGTCGTCGGGCTGCTGCAGCCGGAGCTCCTCGCCGCGGTCGCCGTCGGCGCCGTCGGCGGCGCCGTGATCGGGAAGTTCGCCGACCACCGGCTCAAGAGCGAGCTCAGCGAGAGCATCGGCGAGGCGCTGCCGCGCGGCGCCGCCGGCATCATCGCCGTCTCGCGGGCCGCGGACCGCCTGGCGATCGAGCGGGCCATGGACGGGACGCCCGCCAAGTCGGTCGTCCACACCGACGAGAGCGGCCTGCTTCGCCCGCTCAAGGACTCGCTCGCCGAGGCGATGCACAAGTTCGAGCCCGATCGCAGCCGCCTGCCGATTCCCGACCGCCCGTTCGGCGGCACCGCCGGGCGGACCCTCCACGACTCCGTGGCCGACTGGTCGATGATCCCCGGACCCACGGCGCCCGCCGACGCCCCGAACGTGCTCGTCGTCCTCATCGACGACGCCGGGTTCGGCGCCCCGGACACCTTCGGCGGGCCCGTCAGCACGCCCAACTACACGCGGGTGCAGGAGATGGGCCTGACCTACAACCGCTTCCACGTCACCGCGGTGTGCTCGCCGACCCGTGCGGCGCTGCTCACCGGCCGCAACCAGCACCGTGTCGGCTTCGGCTCGGTCGCCGAGTTCCCCGGGCCGTTCCCCGGGTACACGGCGGCCAAGCCCAAGAGCTGCGCCGCCGTGCCGCGCATCCTCAGCGAGAACGGCTACGTCACCGGCGGCTTCGGCAAGTGGCACCTGACGCCGAACAACGTGCAGGGCGCCGCCGGCCCGTTCGACCACTGGCCGAAGGCCTGGGGCTTCAACCACTGGTGGGGCTTCCTCTCCGGCGCGGCCGGCCAGTACGACCCGATCATGACCATGGACGACACCGTCCTGGGCGTGCCCGAGGGCAGGGACGGCGAGGAGTACTACTTCCCCGACGACCTCACCGACAAGGCGGTCGAATGGCTGCACCGGGTGCGCGCGCAGGACCAGGAGAAGCCCTGGTTCATGTTCTATTCCACGGGCTGCGCGCACGCCCCGCACCACGTCTCCAGCGACTGGGCCGACAAGTACAAGGGTCAGTTCGACGACGGGTGGGACGCCCTGCGCGAGCGCATCCTGGCGCGGCAGAAGGAGCTCGGGATCGTCCCCCAGGACACCGAGCTGACACCGCGCCCCGACGCCCTGCCGGCGTGGGACGACCTCGACGACACCGCCAAGGCGCTCTACGTCCGGCAGATGGAGGTCTACTGCGGCTACCAGGAGAACGCGGACTGGAACGTCGGGCGCCTGCTCGACGAGGTCGAGGAGCTCGGCGATCTCGACAACACGGTGATCTTCTACATCTGGGGCGACAACGGCGCCAGCATGGAGGGGACCACGACCGGTTCGTTCAACGAGCTCACGGTCCTCAACGGCCTGGTCATCGACCCCAAGCAGCAGACGGAGCTCATCGAGCAGTACGGCGGCCTGACGGCGCTCGGCGGGCCGGACACGGCGCCGCACTGCGCCTCCGCCTGGGCGCACGCCCTCTACACGCCGTTCCAGTGGGGCTAGCAGGACGCCGCGCACCTGGGCGGGACCCGCAATCCCATGGTCGTCGCCTGGCCGCGGCGGCTGCAGCCCAGCCCGGACGTGCGAGCCCAGTTCACGCACGTCACCGACATCGGGCCCACCATCCTGGAGGCCGCCGGGATCCCGGAGCCCGAGCAGGTCGACGGCATCGACCAGGAGCCGATGGACGGCACGAGCTTCCTGTACACGCTGGACGACGCGCAGGCGCCCGAGCGGCACACGACGCAGTACTTCGAGATGTTCGGGGCGCGCGGGATGTACCACGAGGGGTGGTGGGCCTCCTCCCGGCCCGACCGGCTTCCGTGGGACATGTCGCCCGAGACCCTCGCGACGCTCGGACCCGACTCCGGCTGGGATCCCGACCGGGACACGGGCTGGGAGCTCTACGACCTCACGAAGGACTTCTCCCAGGCCCGCAACCTCGCGGCCGAGCATCCCGAGAAGGTGCAGGAGCTGCAGGAGCTGTGGTGGAAGGAGGCCGAGCGCAACCGCGTCCTGCCGCTCATGGCCGGGGTGTCGGTGCTCTACGGGATCCTGCCCCCGATGCCGACGCAGACGCGGTTCCCGTTCGCCGGGGACGTGGACAACATCCAGTTCGGGATGGTCCCGCGCATCTACGGGCGCTCCTACGCGATCGAGGCCGACCTCGTCGTCCCCGACGGTGGCGCGGAGGGCGTGATCGTCGCGATGGCGGACTTCATCGGCGGTTTCGGGCTGTGGGTTGACGGCGACGGGATCCTGCGCCACACCTACTCGCTGCTCGGGGTGGAGACCTACAAGCAGGCGGCCGCGACGCCGCTTCCGACCGGCGAGGTGCAGGTGAAGATGCTGTTCGAGTCCGCGGAGCCCAAGCCGGGGAGCGGCGGCCACGTCACGCTGCTGGTGAACGGCGAGCCGGTCGGCGAGGGCGACCTCCCCAAGACGGTGCCCGTGACCTTCACGAGCTACGCCGGCCTGGACATCGGCAAGGACTACGGGCTCGTCGTCGACCGCGCCTACGAGGACAAGGCGCCGTACGCGTTCACCGGGACGGTCAAGCGGGTCGTCTTCGACCTCAATCCCGTCGAGGCGGCGGCCCGGCACTCCGAGACCACGGACCTCCATCACCACGAGCAGGTGCAGGGCGTGGCGGCCGGCGCCGCCGCCTGACCGGCCCGGCCGGGTGCGTCACGCGGTGGCCGCGAGCCGCGCGACGTGCCCGGCGATCGCCGCGTAGGACTCCTCCTGGGGGAAGTGGCGGCCCGGCACGGTGTGCAGCGGTCCGTCGACGACCGCACGGGCCCGCGCGCCGGCGGAGGCCAGCGGCAGGATCGGGTCGTCGGTCGACCAGATGAGCTGCTGGGGCACGTCGAGCGCGCGCACGGCGGCATTGAGCCGTGCGCTCAGCGCGGCCGTCGTCTCCAGGTGGCGGGCGACGTGCAGGACGGAGCGCCCGTGGTCGCCGTCGCGCATCAGCTCCAGCCACGCGTCGGACTCCGCCCGGGTGAGCGCCGTGGGATCGAGCACCCCGAGGCGCAGCATCGCCCGGTGGAACACGGCTCCGGGCAGCGACCGCATCATGGCGTGCGCGGCGCCCGCGCGGAAGGCCAGCTCGAGCAGCGGCGGCCGGCGGAAGTGCTCGACGTCGACCACCGTGTCGAGCACGGTGAGCGATCGCACGCGCTGCCCCGCGCGGGCGCACAGCTCGAAGCCGACCGGCCCGCCGTAGTCGTGCACGACGAGGTGGAACCGCCCGATGCCGAGCGCGTCCAGAGCCGTCTCCATCCAGGCGCCGTGTCCGCGGATGCCGTAGTCGAAGCCGGCCGGTCGTTCGGCGAGACCGAAGCCGGGCAGGTCGATCGCCACGCCCCGCAAGCCCGCGTCCCCCAGCCGCGGCAGGACCTTGCGGTAGAGGAAGGACGACGCGGGGATCCCGTGGACGCACACGACCGGGTCGCCGCTCCCCTGCTCGCGGACGAAGCTGCGCACCCCCCCGGCGAGGATGTCGCGGCCGGCGGCGCGGTGCTCGGCGACGAGGAGGTGA
>CAZXNX010000068.1:0-9780 GCA_964642225.1 uncultured Solirubrobacteraceae bacterium
CTTCGGCTTGGCCAGCAGGGTGGCCGAGGTGCCACGCAGGAAGTCCGGGTCGTTGCCCAACGCCGCGACCCATTGCAGTTGCTCGGCCGCCTCCGCCTCGGGCTTGTTGAACCCCTCGGTGTCGAGCGGTGCGCTGCAGCGCAGCGCGCTCAGCGGCAGCGACCGCTCCTTCAGCCATTGCGGGTTCGTCGCGACGTTGGAGACGATGTCGGCGCCCGCCGAGTGGCCCAGCAACGCCAGGCGGCGCCCGTCGCCGCGGTACCGCGAGATGTTCTTGCGCACCCACGCCACGGCAGAGGCCACGTCACGGAAGTGGTCGGGGTAGCGCGCCGAGAGCGGCCCGGAGGTGGTGAGCCGGTAGTTGACGCTGACGAACACGTACTTGCGGGAGGCGAACAGGGCGATCTTGTCCCGCACCTGCTGGCTCTTGTCGCCCACCCGGTAGGCGCCGCCGTGCACCCACAGCACGACCGGCGCGGTGTGGCCCTTGAGGCAGTCCTTCGACGGGCTGTAGACGTCCAGGCTGGTGAGGTTGGCGGGCACCTTGCTGATCGTGCGGTAGGCGAAGGTGCGCTTGGCGGGGGTCGCCGTGCAGGGCGAGGCGGCGTGGGCCGGCGCCGCTCCGGCGACGCCCAGGACGAGGGCGCCGCCGGCCACGGCGGCCATGGCGCGGATGGACGTGCGAATCCGGTCGGGCATCGCCAACGCAAACCCGGGGATCCGGCATGAGTTGCGCTCCGCCCGCGTCAGGGCCGCGGCGACACGTCCTTCTCGATGAGGCGGCGGAACAGCGCGAGGTACTGGTCCAGGTGGCGGGAGCCCAGGAACTGCGCTCGCACGCGCTTCTGCGCCGCCTCGCCCATCCGCTGGGCCAGCTCGGGGTCCTCCAGGATGCCCGCCACCGCGTCGCCGAACGCGTCCGTGTCGGCCGGGTCGTCCAGCAGGATGCCGCTGACGCCGTCCTCGATCTGGTCCTGGATGCCGCCGACGCGGCCGGCCACCACCGGGCGGCGCTTCCACATCGCCTCGGCCACCGTGAGGCCGAACCCCTCCGCCAGGCTCTTCTGCACGATCACCACCGAGTGGCGCTGCAGCGAGTTGACGATCGCGGCGTTCTCGCTGCGGTCGACCATCGGCAGGCTGGCCACGTGGATGCGGTGGCGCACGTGGGGCGGCAGCTCCAGCCGGGCGGCGCGCACCTGCTCCAGCACGCCCGCGCCCTCGGGGTCGTCGGTGACGCCCTCCGGCGAGGGCCCGGCCAGCACGAGGCGGGCCGAGGGGACCCGGTCCACCACGCGGTCGGCGAACCCGCGCATCACGCCGATCGGGTCCTTGAGGGGATCCCAGCGCGACACCTGCACCACCAGCGGGTCGTTGAAGTCGAGCGGCTCGTCCTCGTCGACCACGCTCAGGCGCCGCACCAGGTCGCGCTCGCCGTTGTGGTGGAAGAACCACGGCTCGGCCTGCGTCTCGCTGGTGACCAGGCCGGTCGCGACCAGGATCGCCCGCACCTGCGCCTCGCTCATCTCCTGGTTCTTCTGGGAGAAGACGTCGATGGACGGGGGGATGATCACGATGTCGCGGTCCGCCAGCTCCGGCGGCACGTAGGAGTTGCGCGTGAAGACGAAGGCGTCGGCCTCGGTCACGTACGGGAGCAGGAAGCGCCACGCCGCCCGCACCTCGTCGTTGGGCACGTCGATCCCGATGTGCGAGCGCCACACCACGTGCGCGCCGGCCCGGCGCAGCGTGGCGGCCATGCCGGCCGTCTGGGGGTCGTGCAGGAGCACGATGTCGCCGGGGCGCACCAGCTCCGCCAGCGCGACCGCGTTGCCGTTGGTGACGCGCTCGTACACGGCCCGCTCGGCGTCGCCGGTCGGCCCGCCGTCGCCCGGGCTGCCGTGCAGCAGGTGGTGCAGCCGCTTGGTGAGGGTGAAGAACTCCGGCTCGCCCTCGATCACCACCCAGCGCGCGTCGATCCCGGCGCCGCGGGCGAGCGCCAGCAGCGACTGGAGCATCTCGGCCACGCCGCCGCCCACCGCGGTGGAGTTGACGTTCCAGATCACGCAGCCCTCGAAGAGGCCGCGGGCGACGCGGTTGTCCTCCTCCACGATGTGCCACTGGGCGGGCTCCAGGACCTCCTCGAACCGCTCGATGGGCAGGACGCTGACGTTGACGTTCTGCAGCGTGCTCATGACATGACCTCGACGCTCTCGAGCACGACGCCCTGGGCGCGGGGGTCGGCGGGGTCGGTGCCCAGATCGGCGTCGATCTGCGCGCCCTCGGCCAGGGTGCCGCGCGAGGCGTCCTCGAAGTGCTCGGCGAAGTGCTCGGGCGTGAAGTGCGACAGCGCACCGAGGTGCACGTGGATGCGCACCACCCGCGCGTCGCCCTCGGCGTGGGCCACCGAGGTGATCTTCGTCATCAGGTCATCCATCAGATGCTTCTCGTGCACGGTTCCTCCGTGGTTGTCAGTTCGCCCAGCACGGCGTTCGCCACCGTCTCGACCGCCGCCGCCACGGCCGGGGTGACCGGGTCGCCCATCCCGAAGGCCTCGCCCTCGATCCCGAACACCACGACCCGGCGCGGCGCCCGGTCCAGGGCTTGGGCCAGCTCGAGGGCGTCGGCGACGCCGAACGCGTGGGAGGAGGCCAGGCCCAGGTCGCGGGGGAGCGGGTCGTCGGCGGTCTCGATGCGGTGGACCGTGCCCGCGGGCGCGCCGGTCACCACCGCGTCGACGATGACGACGAGGTCCAGGCCCGCCCACTGGTCCAGCAGGCGGGTCGGCTCGTGGTCGCAGGCCAGGATGCGCACGCCGGCCGCCCGCAGCCGCTCCTCCACCAGGGGGCCGGCCGCGTCGTCGCCCCGGTAGGGCGTGCCCAGGCAGACGGCGGCGCTCATCCGCGATCCATCTTCAGGTCGAGGAAGTGCGTGGCGCACGAGATGCACGGGTCGTAGTTGCGGATCGCCTGCTCGCAGCGGTGGCGCAGGTCGTCGTCGCTGAGGTGCAGCGCGCGTCCCACCACGCCGGTCAGGTCGCGCTCGATCGTGAGCTGGTTCTGGGAGGTGGGCGGCACGATCTTGGCCTCGAGCACGACCCCCTCGTCGTCGACGTCGTAGCGATGCCAGCAGATCCCCCGCGGCGCCTCCGTGGCGCCGAACCCGCGGCCCGCGTGCGGTGTGAGCGGGATGGCGCTGGGGTCGGGCGGCTCGTACTCGGCGATGAGGCGCAGCGCCTCGTCGAGCGCGTAGAGGTTCTCCACCGCCCGCACGACGATGCTGCGGAACGGGTTGCGCACCACCTCGCCGAGCCCGGCCTCGGCGGCGGCCTCGCGGGCCAGGGGGGACAGCTCCTGGTGGTTGAGCGCGTAGCGGGCCAGCGGGCCGACGAGGTAGGAGCCGACGTCCTTGAGCGTGGAGTGCAGGGCGTTGGAGCGCTCCACGTGGGTCTCGGTGAAGTGCTCCTCGTACGCGGAGACGGGGATGTCCAGGCCGCCGCTGGAGACGATGCGCCCCCGCTCGATCGGGTACTCGCCGGGTTGGCGCAGCGACACGAAGGTGTAGTCGCACTCGTAGTCGGGGAAGTCGAACGCGGCCGTCCAGCGCACCAGCTCGCGGGCCGCGTCACGCGCCCACTCCAGCTCGGGGACGAGCGCCTGCAGCTCCGCGCGGGTGGGGGACCGGTAGAAGCCGCCGACCTTCACGTTCACCGGGTGGACCTCGCGCCCCCCGATCACCCGCATCAGCTCGTTGCCCGCCTTCTTCAGCCGCAGCGCCGTCTCCACGATGTCGCGGCGGTCGCGGGCCATCTCGATGGCCCCGTCGTAGCCCAGGAAGTCGGGGGCGTGGAGCATCGCGATGTGCAGGGTGTGGCTCTCCACCCACTCGCCGCAGTAGATGAGGCGCCGCAGCGCGCGGATCGGGTCGGGCAGGGTGACGCCCGAGACGTCCTCCATCGCGTTGCAGGAGCCGGCCATGTACGCGATCGGGCAGATGCCGCAGATCCGGGCGGTGATGTCCGGCACCTCGTCGAAGCGCCGCCCCCGCAGGAGCGCCTCGAAGAACCGGGGCGGCTCGAAGATCTTGAACTGCACCTCCTCCAGGACCTCGCCGCGCACGCGCACGTACATCGCGCCCTCGCCCTCCACCCGGGCCAGGTAGTCGGTGCGGATCTCGCGTGTCTCAGGAACGTCGCTCATGGCGCTCGCTCGCTTCCCGGAACTCGTCCGCGTTGGCGTTGAAGGTGCGCAGCGCGCGCACGACGTCGGTCTCGCCGACGCCGAGGATGTCCCACTGCTCGGCCAGCGCGTCGACGTTGGGGCTCTCCATCGGCCCGAAGCAGCCGTAGCACCCGCGGTGGTACGACGGGCAGATCGCCCCGCAGCCCGCCTGCGTGACCGGGCCCAGGCACGGGGTGCCGTGGGCCACCATCACGCACGGCGTGCCGCGCGCCTTGCACTCGATGCACACGCTGGTGGTGGGCAGGCGCGGCCGGCGCGCGTTCAGCAGCGCCGTGATCACCTCGATGAGCTGGCGCTTGTCCACCGGGCAGCCGCGCAGTTCCGCGTCGACCTTGACGTGGTCGGCGATGCCGGTGGAGGTGGCCAGCGTGGAGATGTACTCGGGGCTGGCGTAGACCATGCTCGTCCACTCGGTGACGTCGGCGAAGTTGCGCAGCGCCTGGATGCCGCCCGAGGTCGCGCAGGCGCCGATGGTGATGAGCGCGCCAGACTGCTCGCGCACCTGCCTGATGCGTTCCACGTCGTGCTCGGTGGTGATCGACCCCTCCACCAGCGACACGTCGAAGGGGCCCTCCAGCTCGGCGCTGGTGGCCTCGGGGAAGTAGGCGATCTCCACCGCGCCGGCCACGGCCAGCAGCTCGTCCTCGCAGGCCAGCAGCGACAGCTGGCAGCCGTCGCACGAGGAGAACTTCCAGACGGCCAGGGTGGGGCGCTCGGCGCTCACAGCTCACGCACCTCCAGGAGCGGGGCGACGAGGTCGTAGCGCAGCACCGGCCCGTCGCGGCACAGCAGGAACGGGCCCAGCTGGCAGTGGCCGCAATGGCCGACCCCGCACTGCATGTTGCGCTCCTGGGAGACCCAGATCCGCTCGGGCGCCACCCCGGCGTCGAGCAGCGCGTAGGCGGTGAAGCGGATCATCGCCTCGGGGCCGCACAGCAGCACGGTGGCGGTCTGCGGGTCGAAGTCCGCGTGGGGGATGAGGCGGGTCACCACGCCGACGCGCCCGCGCCACTCGCCGACGGCAGTGTCGACGGTGACGCGCACGTCCACGTCGAACCGCCCGCGCCACTCTTCCAGCTCGGCCGGGTACAGCAGCTCGGCCGGGTTGCGGGCCCCCACGAGCAGGCACACGTCGCCGAAGCGGGCGCGGTGGGCCAGCGCGTGGTGCATCGCCGGGCGCAGCGGGGCCAGGCCGATGCCGCCGGCCACGATGAGCAGGTCGCCGCCGGCCGCCTCGTTCAGGGGCCACGTGGTCCCGAACGGGCCGCGCACGCCGATCACGTCGCCGGCGCGGCTGGCGCACAGGGCCGCCGTCACAGCGCCGACGTTGCGGATGGTGTGCACGAGCGCGCCGCCCACCTCCGAGACGCTGCTGACGGAAATCGGGACCTCGCCCACGCCGAACGCGTAGAGCATGTTGAACTGGCCGGGGGCGATCGCCACCGGCTCGGCGAGCGACTCCAGCTCCAGGGTCCACGTGTCGGCCGTCTCCCGCGTGCTCGAGACCACGCGGTGCAGGACGGGCGTCATCGGCCCGGGGGCGGCGGCCTCAGTCGCGAGGGTGGTGGCCATAGAGGTCCAGGAGCTGCAGGCGGGTGCGCTGCAGGTGGTCGATGGTGGCGTGGGCGAAGCGGGTCATGAGCGCGAGGGCCAGGGCGTCGTCGCCGGCGAACTTGCCGCGCATGCAGGCGGCGTCGAAGGCGATCACCCCGGCGCCCTCCATGGCGCGCGCGTCGACGTCCCACACGTACGGCTCGAACAGCCAGCCCCAGCCGACGAGGTCGCCGGTGTCGGCGGTGTCGACGGTGACGTCGCCGCGGCCCGCCACGTGGGTGGAGATGGCCACGTGCCCGCGGCGCACGAGGTGGAATGTGTCGGCCGGCTCCCCGGCACGGAACAGGTACTCGCCGGGCTCGTACACGGCGTTCTTGCCGCAGCCGGCCAGGAACGTGAGCTGGTCCGGCGGCAGCCCGGCGAAGATCGGGCTTTCGGCCAGCAGCTCGTCAAGCGTGTGCATCGGAGACCTCCCCGTCGGTCAGGCGGATCGCCGTCAGCTCCTCCGTCACGTCGATGCCCACCGGGCACCACGTCACGCACCGTCCGCAGCCCACGCACCCGGAGGAGCCGAACTGCTCCACCCAGGTGCCGAACTTGTGGGTCAGCCACTGGCGGTAGCGCGAGCGGCCGGTCGGCCGGATGGCGCCCCCGTGGATGTGGGAGTACTCGACGGAGAAGCAGGAGTCCCAGTGGCGGTGGCGCTCGGCGATGTCGCCCTCCAGGAGGTTGACGTCGTCCACCGAGGTGCAGAAGCAGGTGGGACAGGCCATCGTGCAGTTGCCGCAGGTCAGGCAGCGCTCGGCGACCTCCTCCCAGCGCGGATGGTCCAGGTTGGTGGCCAGGAGGTTGGGCAGGCCGTCGGCGTCGACGTGGCGGCCCATCGCCGCGCGGGCGCCCTCCGTGACGGCGCCGGCGTCCGCGTCGTCGTCGGCGGTGGCCGGCCGGCCGCCGAGCGACTCGGCGATACGGGCGCCGCGCTCGGAGCCGACCTGCACGACGTAGCGCAGCTCGCCGTCGAGGACCTCGGTGAGGGCCAGGTCGTAGCCCGCGTCGGCCCGCGGCCCGGTGCCCATCGACGTGCAGAAGCAGGTGCCGCCGGGCACGCCGCATTGCACCACCACGATGAAGGCGCCGGCGCGGCGGGCGGCGTAGTCGCGGTCCACGTGCGCGCCCTCCAGGAACACGCGGTCCTGGATGGCGATGGCGTGCAGGTCGCACGAGCGCACGCCGACGAGGGCGAGCGGGCGCTCGGGCGGTGGCTCCTCGATGACGGTGACCGCGCCGTCCGCGTCGCGGCGGGCCTGCCACACCCGCACCTGGGCGGGCAGCAGGAAGCCCTTCCAGGAGTGGGGGCCCACGGGGTAGCCGAAGCGCGCCTCGTCATCGCGGTCCTCGACGCGGTAGGTGGCGGCGTCCTGGACCTCGCCGAGCCCCGCGGGGAGGTCGGCGCCGGCGGCCAGGTCGTCGTAGACGATCACCCCGTCGCGCTCCTGCGGGCCGAGGACGCGGTAGCCGTCGGCGGCGAGTGCGGCGACGAGCGCGTCCAGCCCGTCCGGGCCCATGACCAGCGCGGCGCTCTGTGTCGTCGGGGGCGAAGCCTCTCCCATGGGCGCCGAGCATAGGAGCGTCGCGCACCGGGGACCAGCGGGAAAAGCCGCAACGATTGCGGCGCGGGCGGGGACGGGGCAGGATGCCCCCGCGATGCGGCGGACATCCGTACTTCTCGCTGCGGCCCTGCGGAGAATCCCGGTGGCCTCGCGGCCGGGGCTCGGCGACGCTGTGTCAGTGGCCTCCAGCATTGTGATCCTCGGCGCCGGGACGGGCGGCACCCTCACCGCCAACCGGTTGCACCGCGAGCTGGGCGACGCGGTGCGGATCACCGTCGTCGACCAGGACGACCGCCACGTCTATCAGCCCGGCCTGCTGTTCGTGCCCTTCGGCCTCGCGGACGGCGACGCGATCGTGCGCTCCCGCCGGGCGCAGCTCCACGACGGGATCGACTTCCGGCTCGCCGCCGTCGACCGGGTGGAGGTCGGCGAGCACGCCGTCCACCTCGAGGGCGGAGAGCAGCTGTCGTACGACGTGCTCGTGATCGCGACCGGCGCCCGGCTGCTCCCCGGCGAGACGGAGGGCCTGGAGGGCCCGTGGGTGGGCACGACCGTCCACACCTTCTACGACCTGCCCGGCGCCCGCGCCCTGCACGAGGCGCTCGAGGACTTCACCGGCGGCCGCCTGGTGGTCGATGTGGTCGACATGCCGATCAAGTGCCCCGTCGCCCCGCTGGAGTTCTGCTTCCTGGCCGACTGGTACTTCCGCGAGCGCGGGATCCGCGACCGCGTGCAGCTCACCTACGTGACGCCGCTGGACGCCGCCTTCACCAAGCCCATCGCCGCGCGCACGCTGTCGGGCCTGCTCGCGGAGAAGGATGTGCGCCTGGAGACGGAGTTCGCCGCCGGCCGGGTCGACGGCGAGCGCGGGGAGCTCATCAGCTGGGACGAGCGGACGATCGGGTTCGACCTGCTCGTGGCCGTGCCGGCGCACGGCGGTGCGGCCTACGTCGACCGGTCCCCCGGGCTCGGCGACCCGCTCGGGTTCGTTCCCTCGGATCCGCACACGCTGCGGGCGCGGGCGGCCGACGACGTGTTCGTCATCGGCGACGCCACCGACATCCCGGCGTCCAAGGCCGGGTCGGTCACGCACTTCGAGGGCGAGACCGTGGTGGAGAACATCCGTCGCCACCTGGCCGGTGAGGAGCTGGACGCCAGCTACGACGGCCACGCCAACTGCTTCATCGAGACGGGGTTCGGCAAGGCGCTGCTGATCGACTTCAACTACGACGTCGAGCCGGGTCCCGGCCGCTTCCCCGAGCCCCACATCGGACCCCTGCCCCTCATGGCCGAGTCCCGCCTGAACCACATGGGGAAGCTCATGTTCGAGTGGGTGTACTGGCACGTGCTCCTTCCCGGCCGGGACATGCCGGGCGTGAGCGCACAGCTTCAGACCACCGGGCGCGACGACGCCCCGGACTAGGAGGACCGCCGCATGCCGACCGAGACCATCGCCGGGCAGCAGATCGACGTCGACGAGGAGGGGTTCCTGCGCGATCCCGACCAGTGGACGCGCCAGATCGGGGAGGAGATCGCCCGGGAGAACGGGATCCCCGAGATGACCGACCGCCACTGGCAGGTCGTCGACTTCATGCGCACCGCCTACCTGGACACGGGGAGCGCCCCGTCGATCCGCGCCCTGGGCAAGACGTCCGGCGTGCCGATCAAGGAGCTGTACGCGCTGTTCCCCAAGGGGCCGGCGAAGCTGGCCGCCCGCATCGGCGGGATCCCCAAGCCGCGCGGATGCATCTGATGTGCCCGAACCCCGATCCCCACGACAGGACGACACCATGAGCGACGCCATCGAGAAGGTCTCGATCATCATCTCCAAGGGCTCCCTCGAGGGCGTCTACCCGGGCCTGATCATGGCCAACGGCGCCCGCATGGAGGGGATCGAGGCCAACCTCTTCTTCACCTTCTTCGGGATGGATGCCATCCATCGCGAGCGCCACGAGCACGTCAAGGTGGCGACCGTGGGCAACCCCGGCCTGCACCTGGCCACCTGGGCCGGCGGGATCCCGGGCATGTCGTCGATCGTCACCCACAAGATGGCGTCACAGATGGAGAAGCTCGACATTCCCCCGATCCCCGAGTTCGTGGAGATGATCTCCGACTCCGGCGCCGGCCTCTACGCGTGCCAGGCCTCGGTCGACATGTTCGAGCTGACGAAGGACGACTTCATCGAGCAGGTCGACTCCATCATCACCGTCGGCGAGTTCTACGAGAAGGCCGCCGGCGGCCAGATCATCTTCACCTGAGTCCGGATCCCGGGTCGCTGCGCTCCCTAGTCGGGAAGCGACGCGCGGTAGCCCATGGGGAGCAGCTCGAGGAGCTGGCCGTCGGGGTCGCGGATGATGGCGGCGGCGCCGGGGATCAGG
>CAZXNX010000069.1:0-9660 GCA_964642225.1 uncultured Solirubrobacteraceae bacterium
TGTCGAAGTTCGCCGGCGTCATCTGCGGCTTGTTGCCCGCCGCCGGGTCGCCCTCGTACGGCGTGTAGAGCCACTGGCGGAAGAACTCGGTCCACCGGTCGGCCCGGGTGGGATCGGCCGCCTTCACGAGGGCGATGAACTGCTCGGTGGTGCCGTTGGCGTACGCGTGCTGCGTGAGCCAGTCGTGCATCACCTGCTTGAACGTCGTCTCGCCGAGGATCTGGCGCAGGCCCTCGGCCACCATCGCCCCGCGGGTGTACATCGCATCGCCGTCGAAGATGTCGGCGGCCGACGGCGGGTCGGCCGGGGCGATGTTCCAGAACGTCGTGGACGTGGTGGCGTAGTTGTCGACCCAGATGCTCGCGGTGGTGGCGCCGCCGTCCTGGCGCTCGGACCACAGCCACGAGGAGAACTCGGTGAGGCCCTCGTTGAGCCAGATGTCCCTCCACTGGGTCAGCGTCACGAGGTCGCCGAACCACTGGTGGCCGTTCTCGTGGGCGATCGTGTCGATCGACGTCCCGGGCGTGTTCGCGCTGGCGCTCGGGTAGGTCGGCTTGGTTTGGGTCTCCAGCACGTAGCCGACGCTGCTGCCCACGCGCGGCACGATGCCGCCGGCCGCCTCGAAGGGATAGGGGACGCCGTAGTAGCCGGCGTACCAGTCGAGGATCGCCGGGACCCGCTGCTGGCGGGCGACCATCGTCGCCTTGTTACCGGGGTTGGTGGCGTTGATCGACTGGTCGATGCCGATGTAGAGCGGGCGATCGGGGTTGCTCGTCAGGTCGCTGGCCGACTGGTCGAGCTGCCCGACCGTCACGGTGGCGAGGTAGGGCGCCATCGGCGAGGCCTCGCGCCAGTGGTAGGCGGTGGTGCCGTCGTCGCCGGCGTCGGTGGAGATGAGGCGCCCGTTGGACATCGCCTGGAAGGTCGACGGGGTCGACACGGTGATGTCGTAGGTCGCCTTGTCGTACGGCACGTTGTTGACCGGGAACCAGCCCTGTGAGCCGAGCGGCTCGCCGAGCGCCACCGCGCCGTAGGTGCTGTTGGAGAGCCAGCCCTCCTGGGAGGCGTCGGGATCGATGACCGGGCTGGGCGAGCCGCCGTAGGTCACCTCGACCGCGAAGGTCGCGCCGTCCTTGATCCCCGCCGCGGGGATGACGATGAGCTTGTTGTTGTCGAGGTCGTAGGCGTAGGTGGCCGTCTGGCCGTCGACGGTGACCGCGGAGACCGGCATCCCCTGGAAGTCGAGGCTGAAGTCCTTGAGGTTCTGCGTGGCCTTGGCCGTGATGGTGGCCGTGCCGCGAAGCACGCGGGTGAGGATGTTGGTGTAGCCCAGGCGCAGGTCGTAGTGCAGGGCGTCGTAGCCGCCGTTGCCGATGGTGGGGAACAGCGAGTCGTTCAGCGTGCGGGCGCCCGAGGTGTAGACCGTCGGGTCGACCGGGGTGGTGGGCGTCGTCGGGGTCGTCGGCGTCGTGACCGGGGGAACGGGCCCCGCGGGACGCACCACGATGCGGCCGGCGGCCTTGCGACACCGCTCGCCGCCCTTGCGCGAGGTCTTCACGCAGGCCTGCAGCAGGAACCCCGACTTCAGCGCCTCCTTCAGCTTCGGGGAGCTCACCCGGATGCGGAAGGCAACGGTGCGCCCGGCGCGCACGGCGGAGATCCGCCCGGCGCCGAGGGAGTAGACGACCTGCGGATGGGCCCCGGCGCGCAGGGTGAAGCCCAGGAGCGCGGGAGCGGTGCGGCCGCCCGTGTTGCGCACGCGGCCCGAGATCGTGAAGCGGCCGCCCGAGCCGATCGACGACGGCGGGGACTGCAGCGACGTGACCGAGAGCTTGGAAGGCTTCGGCTTGGCCTTGGCGGCGGTCGCCCCCGGGGGCGCGACCAGCAGCACGCTGAGGCACGCCGCGCTCACGACACCTCCCATGATCCGCGACGTGGAGGGGAGGCGATGCATGCTGGACCTGACCTTTGGATCGTCGTACCGCCGGGAGCGGGTCCCCCAGCCGGGCACGGTGGTGTGCGACGTCACGCGGGGCACGCGGTGTTCCGGGGCCCCGCGGTCTAAGCTGGCCCGTACCCCGTGGGACGTGGCCTCAACCGTGTCCGGGGCCTGTCGCCGCGTCATCTTCGAGCCCTCGTCACGCACCGATCCCATGACCGAACACCGTAGAGCGGTCATCGATCTGGGGTCGAATTCCTTCCGCCTCGTCGTGTTCACGGCCGGCCCCGGCTGGTGGGAGCGCACCGACGAGATCTACGAGAACGTGCGCATAGGCGAGGGCATGGTGTCGACCGGCGAGCTCGGCGAGCAGCCGATGGGCCGGGCCTTCGCGACGATCGACGTGTTCACCCACTTCTGCGCCGCCACGGGCATCGCCGCGCAGGACATCGACGCGGTCGCCACCAGCGCCATCCGCGAGGCGGACAACGGCGAGGCCTTCGTGGAGCGCGTCCGCGCCGAGGCGGGGTTGGCGGTGCGCGTGATCAGCCGCGAGGAGGAGGCGCGCTACGGCTACCTGGCCGCGGTCAACTCCTCGACCCTGCAGGACGGGGTGGTGCTCGACATCGGCGGCGGCTCGCTGCAGCTCGTCCACGTGCGCGACCGCCGCGCGCTGGCGCTGGAGTCCTGGCGGCTGGGCGCCGTGCGCATGACCGAGCGCTTCCTGGCCGACGGGGAGCCTGCCTCCGACAAGGACCTGGACCGCCTGCGCCGCCACGTGGCCGACAAGCTGGAGCGCGCGCCGTGGGTGGCCGACGGCGGGCACGAGCGCCTGGTCGGCATCGGCGGCACGATCCGCAACCTCGCCACCGCCGCCGCCCGCGCCGCCGGCCTGCCCGAGTTCGGCATCCAGGGCTACGTCGTCCAGGCGGCGGCCCTGGACGAGCTCGTGGAGCGGCTCGCCGCCCTGCCCGCCCGCGAGCGCGGCTCGATCAGCGGGATCAAGACGGCGCGCGCCGACATCATCCTGGCGGGCGCCGTGACCGTCCAGACCGTGCTGCGCGAGACGGACGTGGCGGGCCTGGAGGCGACCGAGGCGGGCCTGCGCGAGGGCGTCTTCTTCGCCGGGCACCTGGACGGCGACCCGCCGCTGGTGGACGACGTGCGCACGGCGAGCGTCCAGAACCTCGCCTCGCGCTTCCGCGTGGACCCGGCGCACACCAACCACGTCGCCGCGCTGGCCCTGGACCTGTTCGACGACCTCGCCGCGGCCGGCCTGCACCCGGGCGACCCGGTGGAGCGCCAGCTCCTGTGGGCGGCGGCCGTGCTGCACGACATCGGCGTGGCGGTCGACTACGACGACCACCACAAGCACACCCGCTACCTCATCCTCAACGCCGGCCTGCCGGGGTACAGCCCGGCCGAGGTGGCGCTAATCGCACAGGCCACGCGCTACCACCGCAAGGGCATGCCCGACCCGGGCGAGCTGGGCCCCCTGTTCGACGAGGAGGCGCTGCGGCGCCTGGACCGCTGCGCCGTGCTGCTGCGGCTCGGCGAGGACCTGGAGCGCAGCCGTGACCAACTCGTGCGCGGCGTCGCCGTGGCCGTGGACGGCGACGATGTGACGCTCACGCTGCAGGCCGCGGGCGACCCGCGCGTGTCGCGGTGGGCCGCCCGGCGCGAGACGGACCTCTTCGCCCGGGCGTTCGGCGGCGCCCGGATGACGATCGCCTGAGCGCGGCGGCGCGGCTCAGTTGAGCTCGCCGGGCGCGTAGCCCGGCCCGGCGGGCACCGGCACCTCGATGGGCTGCTCCGCGGGGGAGCTGACGACCTCGGTCTGCTCGTACTCCAGCTCCGGCGGCTCGTTCCCGTCGCAGATGAGGCGGAAGGACCCCGTCCCGATGGCCGGATCGCTCTCCAGGAGCAGGCCGGCGATCGTGTCGCCCTCGTCCCACCCCATGCGCTCGATCTCGAACGGGTTCATCCGGACCGAATGGGGGGGGAAGGGACAGTTCTTGCTGTGCGCCGCCTTGGCCTTCGAGATGGCCTCGAAGTTGCGCGCCTCCGGGTTGCCCTTGGCCATGGACCGATTGTGTCAGGCCGCCGACCCCGCGGGAACCCGGTCGCCGCGTCCCACATCCGGCGCGGCCGTCCCATCGGATGCGGGGATCGACCCACCGGGGGCCGCGTCGCCCTCGGCGGTGACGGGCCGGGGCCGCGGCACGAGCAGCGCCGCGAGCGCGCCGACGACGAGCACCGCCGCCCCGATCGGCAGGGCCGCGGCCATGCCGTCCACATAGTCCTGCGGGGAGGCGTACCCGCCGGCGCCGGAGAACGCGCTGGCCAGGACGGCCACGCCCATCACGCCGCCCAGCTCGCGGATCGTGTTGACGGCGCCCGAGGCCTGGCCGGCCTCGCGGGCCCGCACGGCGGAGAGGATCGCGTTGGCCGACGGCGCGAACACGAGGCCCATGCCGGCGCCGCCGAGCACGAAGGCGGGGACGAAGTCGGCGTAGGGCGTGTCCACCGCGGCGATCGACGCGATCCACCCGACCGCGATCGCCTGGAAGGCCAGGCCCACGACCATGAACGGCCGCGCGCCGAACCGGTCCGAGAAGAGCCCGGCCAGCGGCGCCACGACCATCGGCATCGCCGTCCACGGCAGCGTCCGCAGGCCGGACTCCAGGGGCGAGTAGCCCTGCACGGTCTGGAAGTACTGCGAGAGGAAGAAGATCGAGCCGAACACGCCGAAGAACATGGCGAAGGACACGACGCTGGTGGCCGAGAAGGCGCGCGAGCGGAAGAAGCGCAGCGGGAGCATCGGCTCGGCGGCGCGGCCCTCCCACCACAGGAACGCGGCCAGGAGCAGCACGCCGGCGACGATGCCCGTGAGCACGGTGGCGCTCGTCCAGCCCAGCTCGTTGCCGCGGACGATCGCGTAGACGAGCGCGAAGAGTCCGGTGCCGACGAGGGCCAGGCCGCGCAGGTCGAGCTGCGCGTTGGGCCCGTGGCTCTCGTGCAGGCGGCGCAGCGCCACGGGGATCAGCACGAGCCCGATCGGGACGTTGACCCAGAAGATCCAGTGCCAGGAGATGCCCTGGGCGATGGCGCCGCCCACCACGGGGCCGAGCGCCACGCCCAGGCCGCTGATCCCCGACCAGGCGCCGATCGCCAGGCCGCGCGAGCCCTCCGGCACCGCGTCGGAGAGGAGGGTCAGCGTCAGCGGGGTCACGAACGCGGCGCCCACACCCTGCAGGGCGCGGGCGGCGATGAGGAGGTTGGTGGTCGGCGCCATCGCGGCCAGCGCCGAGCCCAGGGTGAACACGGCCACGCCGACCGCGAACATGCGGCGGCGGCCGAAGCGGTCGCCCAGGGCCGCGCCGGTGAGCAGGAAGACGGCGTAGGCCAGCGTGTACGCGTTGACCGTCCACTCCAGCGACTCCAGCGACGCGCCCAGGTCGCTGCGGATGGAGGGCAGCGCGGTGGAGACGACGAGGTTGTCCAGCGTGACCATGAAGAGGGCGATGGAGACGACCAGGAAGGTCGCCCAGGGGAAGCGGGTGTGTGATTGCTTACTCACTGTGGTGGCGTGCGACATGTCGATCCTCGGGCTTGGCGTTGGGGTTTCAGCAGGGCTTCTCGATACCGTTCATCAGCGACTGGACCCACGGTTCCTGCAGGTCCTGCGCGCCGATGGCGGCGACGACGGTCATGAGCATGCCCACGGCGAAGAAGGCGGCGACGCGGTCGTCCGGGGCGCCGGTGACGTCACGGACGGTGTCGACGATCCGGCCGTACTGGGCCTGGACCGCCGTGCGGATCGCCGGCTCGTCGCTGGCGGCGTACGACTGCAGCTGGTTGAGGAGCATGTCCCGGTCCGACAGCAGCTCCTTGTACGTCTCGCCCATGGCCTCGAACTGCGCGTCGAGGTCGCCGGCGTGCGGGGCGGCCGCGTGGCGGAAGGCCTCGCGGACCTGCTCCATGCAGCGCTCGACCACGGCGATGAACAGCTCCTGCTTCGTCGGGTAGAGCCGGAACAGGTAGGCCTGGGAGATGCCGGCCGAGGTGGCGATCGCGGTGGTCGGCGTGCCGTAGTACCCGCGCCGGGCGAAGTGCGGGATGGCGGCGACCAGGACGGCCTCGCGCCGCTCCTCGGCGGTCTTCAGGGTGCGGATGGGGGTGGCGGAGGGGGCCATGGGCAGGTGTGAGTATGCACTCACTCACTCTCCCTGTCAACCCCTTCTGCATCGCCGAGAGTCACCTTGGTCGCCGTATGGGCGACCAAGGTGACTCTCGGCGGGTCATGGGTCGATGAGGACCCCGGGATTGAGGATCCCGCGCGGGTCGACGGCCGCCTTCGCCCCGGCGAGCGCGGAGGCGAACGGGTCGGGGCGCTGCTGGTCGTACCACGGGCGATGGTCGCGCCCGACCGCGTGGTGGTGGGTGATCGTGCCGCCGCCGGCCACGATCGCCGCGCCTGCCGCGTCCTTGATCTCCTGCCACTGGGCCAACTCGTCGCCCCGCCGGGCGGGCGCCATCACGGTGAAGTACGGCGCGGGCCCGTCCGGGTACACGTGGGTGAACCGGCAGCTCACCTGCCCCTCCCCGCCGAGCGCCTCCTCGACCGCCCCGACCACGGTGGCGTGGTAGGCCGGGAAGGCGTCCCACGTGACCGCCGTCTCGAACGTCTCGCTCAGCACCCCCATCAGCGCGAAGGTGTCGCGCAGGTAGGGCGCACGCAGGAACGCATCGCGCCACGTCCCCACCGCGTCGCCGCCGGCCGCCTTCCCGTGCGGCTCCTCCCAGGTGCCGCCGTGGGCGGCGCAGATGGCCAGCCCCCGCGTCATCGCCGCGTCGAGGACGCGGGCGGCGCCGTCGTCGGTCGACTCGAAGCCCAGGACGAGCAGGGCCGCGGAGCCGTCCCCGGCGCCGGTGAGCTTGGCCTCCACCGGGTCGATGAGCCGGCAGTTGGCCGGATGCAGGCCCGACTGCGAGAGCTGGCGGACGGCCTGCGCCCCCGCGGCGAACGTCGCGAAGCGCACGCCGCGCGAGGCACGGTGGGCGGGCCGCGGCTGCACGCGCACCCACGCCTGCGTGATCACGCCGAGGGTGCCCTCGCTGCCGAGCAGCATGCGGTCGGGCGACACCCCGGCGCCCGATCCCGGAAGCCGGCGCGACTCCCACACGCCCTGGGCCGGCGTGACGGCGCGGACCGACTCGACCACGTCGTCGATGTGCGTCCACACGGTGGCGAAGTGCCCGCCCGCGCGGGTGGCGATCCACCCGCCGAGCGTCGACAGCTCGAACGACTGCGGGTAGAAGCGCATGGTCAGGCCGTGCTCGCCGAGCTGGCGCTCGAGCACCGGGCCGCTGGCGCCCGCCTGGATCAGCGCGGCGCGGGAGACGGGGTCGACCTCCAGCACGCGGTCCAGCGCGCCGAGGTCCAGGCAGGCGACACCGTCGTAGCCGTCGCCCGCGCACTCCACGCCACCGACGACGCTCGTGCCGCCGCCGTAGGGGACGACCGCCACGCCGGCGCCCGCCGCCCACTCCAGGACCGCTTCGACCTCGCGCTCGTCGCGCGGGCGCAGGACCACATCCGGCGGGTGGTCGAAGTGGCCGCGCATCCCGCGGATCACGTCGCGGTAGGACTTGCCCAGCGCGTGCGAGGCGCGGGCGTGGACCGAGGCGTCGGTGATGCCGGCCAGCGCGGCGGGCACCTGCACACGGGGATCCGGGAGGACCACGTCGTCGAGCGCCACCGGCAGCTCGACGTCGGCCGAGCCCATGCCCAGGTACGCGGCGATCCCCGGCGCCGCCTCCCGCACGGCGTCGATCGTCTGGCGCTCGTCCTCGTAGCCCCAGCCCCAGTGGGCCCTCGTGCGTGTCGCGGTCATGGCGCGCGAGCCTAGCAAGATGGTTGATGCGAAATCGGCGCGGATCGTGGATCGCACGCTCCGCGGCGCCTGAGGCCACCCGGCTTCTCGCCGATACCACCGGTATCGCCTTCGAAACCGTGCGGCCTCAGCCACCACGGCCCGCACGCCCACGCCCACACCGACATTCCGCACCAACCATCTAGCCTGTGTCGTGATGAGCACTGCTCCCGGCATCCTGGCCCGTGGCCCCTGGCCGACGCATCGCGTCAGCGCCACCTGGAGCGAAGAGCCCTACACCCCGTCCCCGGAGCACACCGCGGCGGCCGACGCCGCCATCCAGGCGCTGCGCGACCGCGACTCCCCCAGCCACGACGGCGTCGCCGCCCGGCTCGTCTCGTACGCCGAGCAGGACGGGGCCATCGCCTTCGAGCTGCAGCCGATCCGCTGGGCCCTGCGCCTGGTCGAGGGCGACGCGTCGGCAAGCGTCGCCTCGCTCTGCGTGACCCGCGACGCCCAGGGCCGCTGGCTCGCCGGCCGCCGGGCCGCGTGGCTGTCCTCCTGGGCCGGCCGCTGGGCGCTGGGCGCCGGCGGCGCGGTCGACCTGGGCGAGAACCCTGTCGACACCCTCAGCCGCGAACTGTGGGAGGAGTGGGCGGTCGAGCCCGAGCGGGTGCGCGCCGAGGCGCTGGTGCGGCTCCCGCAGAACATGGTGATGTTCATCGGCACGGCCTGGCTGCCGGACGGCGCCGAGGTGACGATGGACCACGAGCACGACGCGTACGCGTGGTGGCCGGCCGACATCGACGCGTGGCCCGCCGAGGCCGACGCGCCGCTGCGGTCCATGGCCAAGCTCCTCACCGGGGGCTGACGTGCCCATCACCCGCGGGTTCATCAAGTGGTGCTCGTTCTTCTTCTCGACGATCTACACCGTGCTGCTCATCCTGTGGCTCGGGTCGGTCGGCCCGCCGGAGCTCAAGACGGTGTTCGGGTTCGTCCACGGCATCGGCTGGTTCTTCATGGTCGCGCTCGCGCTGTTCGGGCTGCACGCCAAGCTCATCGACATGCGCCTGGCCCTGGCGATCGCCGTCCTGGGGGCGGTCGGGCCGTACTTCGGCTCGGCCGAATTCATCTACCAGGATCGTGTCCGAGGACGGGCCAGCGCGGCCTGATGCACGTCTTGCACCACGTCGGCGTGCCGAGACCACCAGCGCGCTAGAGTCCTTTCAAGAGCACGAATGGCAGTCGACGCAACGACGATGCAGGTCACCCTCCCCGCCATGGGCGAGAGCGTGACCGAAGGCACGGTCCTCGAGTGGCACAAAGCCGAGGGAGACACGATCGAGACCGACGAGGTCCTGGTCGAGATCTCGACGGATAAAGTCGACGCCGAGGTCCCCTCCCCCGTCACCGGGACCATCGCCAAGATCTACTTCGCCGAAGGCGACACCGTCGCCGTGGGCGCCGTCCTGGCCGACATCGTCCCGGACGGAGAGGGCCCCGCCGCCCCCGCGGCCGACACCAACGGCAGTGGTAGCGGCGGCGCGCCCGAGGCCTCCAACGGGGCCGGCGCCGGCCCCTCCGCCCCCGCCGAGATCATCGACGTGGTCATCCCCTCCATGGGCGAGTCGATCACCGAGGGCGAGATCCTCGAGTTCACCGTCACCGTCGGCAGCGAGGTGGCCGAGGACGACCCGATCGCCGAGGTCTCCACCGACAAGGTCGACGCCGAGCTCCCCTGCCCCGCCGCCGGCACCGTGGTCGAGATCCTCGCCGCTCCCGGCGACACCGTCACAGTCGGGCAGGTCGTCGCGCGCATCGCCGCCGGCGAGCCCGCCGTCAGCC
>CAZXNX010000070.1:0-9645 GCA_964642225.1 uncultured Solirubrobacteraceae bacterium
GTGCACCGGCTTGAGGCCGTCGCGCACGTCGGGCAGCGCGCGCCCGACGATGACGGACATGGCGTAGTCGATGTAGGCGGAGCGCATCTCGTCTTCGAGTGCGCGCGGCTCGACGTTGCCGCCGCCGATCAGATCAGTGGCCATGGAGCGTCACCTTCTTCTGGTTCTCGTGGGTCATGCGGGGAACGGCGGCCATCACACGTCGAGGTTGGCGACGAGCTTGGCGTTCTCTTCGATGAAGAGCCGGCGGGGCTCCACCTGGTCGCCCATGAGCGTGGAGAAGATGAGGTCCGCCGCGGCGGCATCCTCCAGGGTCACCTGCGCCAGGGTACGCGTGACCGGGTTCATGGTGGTCTGCCCGAGCTGCTCGGCGTTCATCTCGCCCAGCCCCTTGAAGCGCTGGAGCTTGACGCCCTTCTGCACGAGCGTCATGACGGCGTCGCGCAGGTCCTCGTAGGTGGCGGCGTCCTGCTGCAGGTCGCCCAGCCGCACGTCGAACGGGGGCTGGCCGGCCACCGACGCCAGCTCGGCCCGGACCTTCAGGTACGAGCGGTACTCGGCCGCGTCGAACAGCGCGCGGGGCACGTTGATCGAGCGGGCCAGACCCGTCTTGGTCTCGATGCCCATCACCTGCAGGCCCATGTCGTCCTGCCCGGTGATCTCCGTCGTGAAGACGGCGCCCTCGATGTTGGCGTTGGCCAGCAGCGCGGCGGCCTCGTCGGCGGAGCGCACCCCGGCCTCCAGGATGCCCGCGTCCTGCAGGAACCCGACGAGATCGTGGCCGTAGGCGGCGCGCAGCGCCGCGGCCCAGCCCTCGTACTGCTTGAGGACGCGGGTGTAGCGCTGCCAGCGCGTCTCGGTGAGCTTGAACGACTTGCCCTCCGCGTCGACGCACTCGAACTTCTCGAGCTTGTCGGCCAGCAGCAGCTCCTCCAGCTCGGACTGCTTCTCGATGTACCGCTCGGTCGACCCGTGCTTGATCTTGTAGAGCGGCGGCTTGGCGATGTACACGTAGCCGGCCTCGATCAGCTCGCGCATCTCCCGGAACAGCAGGGTGAGGATGAGCGTGCGGATGTGGGCGCCGTCCACGTCGGCGTCGGTCATGAGGATGACCTTGTGGTACCGGGCGCTCTCGAGGTTGAACTCGTCGCGCACCCCGGTGCCGATCGCGGTGATGAGCGCCTGCACCTCGGCGTTGGCCAGCACCTTGTCGATGCGGGCGCGCTCGACGTTGAGGATCTTGCCGCGCAGCGGCAGGACGGCCTGGGTGGAGCGATCGCGCCCCTGCTTGGCCGAGCCGCCTGCGGAATCGCCCTCGACGATGAAGATCTCCGCCAGGGAGGGATCCTTGATCGCGCAGTCCGCGAGCTTGCCCGGCAGCGTGGAGTTCTCCAGCGCGGACTTGCGCCGGGTGAGGTCGCGCGCCTTGCGGGCGGCCGACCGGGCCTGCGCGGCCTGCACGGCCTTGCGGATGAAGGCGCGGGCGTCCTGGGGGTTCTCCTCCAGGAACTCGGCGAGCTTGGCGTTGACGATCGACTCGACGAAGCCGGCCATGCCGGGGTTGCCGAGCTTGGTCTTCGTCTGGCCCTCGAACTGCGGGTCGGCGAGCTTGGCCGAGATGACCGCGGTGAGGCCCTCGCGCACGTCCTCGCCGGAGAGGTTCTCGTCCTTCTCCTTCAGCTCGCCCTTCTCGCGGGCGTACCGGTTGATCGTGCGCGTCAACGCCGAACGGAAGCCGGACATGTGCGTCCCGCCCTCGTGCGTGTTGATGTTGTTGGCGAACGAGAAGATCGACTCCTGGTAGGAGGAGTTCCACTGCATCGCGACCTCGACGTAGCCCTCGTCGGACTCGCCCTCGAAGAACACGACCTTCTTGCCGATCGGCTCCTTGTTCTCGTTGAGGTAGGAGACGAAGTCGGCGATGCCGCCCTCGTACTGGAAGACGACGGATTGGCCCTCGGCACGCTCGTCGGTCAGCGTGATCTTGAGGCCGCGCGTGAGGAAGGCCGTCTCGCGCAGGCGCTGCTCGAGGATCGTGTAGTCGAACTCGGTCGACTCGAAGATCGAGCCGTCGGGCAGGAAGGTGATCGAGGTGCCGGTGCCCTCCTCCTCGGTGAGCTCCCGGCCCTGCTTGATCTCGGTCTGCGGCACGCCGCGCTTGTACTCCTGCGTCCATTCGTGCCCGTCACGGCGGATCGAGAAGCTCAGCTCGTCGCTCAGGGCGTTGACCACCGAGGCGCCGACGCCGTGCAGGCCACCGGAGACCTTGTACCCGCCGCCGTCGCCGAACTTGCCGCCGGCGTGCAGGACGGTGAGCACGACCTCGACCGCGGACTTCTGCTCCTTCTCCATCTTGGACACGGGGATGCCGCGGCCGTCGTCGGTGACGGTGATGGAGTCGTCCGGGTGGATCGTGACCGACACGGACGAGCAGAAGCCGGCCAGGGCCTCGTCGACGGAGTTGTCGACGATCTCGTACACGAGGTGATGCAGACCGCGGATGCCCGTCGATCCGATGTACATCCCGGGCCGTTTGCGAACGGCCTCGAGACCCTCCAGGACGGTGATGTCCTGCGCGTCGTAGTCGGCCGAGCCCTTCCGGCCGTTGCTGGGGGTGGCGTCGCTGGCCAAGAGTCCTCCGAGAGAAAGGAAAAAGCCCCGGTTCCGGGTCAGGAGACGTCGGTCCGAGGCAGGTCCAACTGGGAGACATAATCATAGCACAAGCAGGCGCCGGACCGCTCCCCGAAATCGCAACAAAAGCCCTGCAAAAGCGCACTTTTTGTGTCGGGCTTCAGGGGGCCGATCCCCCGTCCCGCGCCCAGCGGCGCGATGTGGCCGCCTGGCAGCGCAGCCCGGTGACGCAGGAACGCCCCACGGCGCCGTTGATCTGGGCGGTCAGCTCGTCCGACATGAGGGTCAGTTCCTGGGCCCAGACGGACGACGAGCAGGCCACCACGAGGGTCCCGCCGTGCTCGGCGGTGGGGGTCGCCTCGGCGGCGATCACCTCCCCCACGGCCTGCGGCCAGACCCGCTGCACCTCGGCCAGGACGGTGGCCGGGGCCAGCCGCGAGGTCAGCGCGTCCATCGCCTTCGCCGCGGGGCGGGGAGCGCGGCGGCTCATCGCTCCGCCGGCGACGAGGCGCGGCTGTCGGTGACGGTGATGGCCCCGCCCTCGTCGCCCTGCCACGGCAACCCGTCGCGGATCTCGATGCGCATCACGTCGGGATCGCCGGCGCCCGGGACGTGCGCGAGGTCCGTGGTGGTGATGAGGCACTGCCCCACCGACCGCACCCGCTGGACGAGGAAGGCCCGCCGGGTGGCGTCCAGCTCGCTCATGACGTCGTCCAGGAGCAGCAGCGGCGGGCGGCCCCGCAGCTCGGCCAGCGCCTCGCGCTCGGCCAGCAGGAGCGCCAGCAGGGCCAGCCGCTGCTCGCCCTGGGAGCCGTACGCGCGCAGCTCGCGCCCGTCGCGCAACAGCGCGATGTCGTCGCGGTGCGGCCCGTGGCCGGTGAAGCCGCGCTCCAGGTCGCCGTCCACGCGCTCCAGCAGTTCGGCCACGAACTCCGCCGGGGTCGCGGCCCGCGTCCGGGGCCGGTAGCGCAGCTCGACCTCCCCCTCCAGTCCCAGCGCGGCGGCCAGTTCCGCGAAACGGCCGGTCACGGTGTCCACCGCGGCCCGGCGGTCGTCGCGCAGCGCCAGGGCGGGGCCGGCCATCGCCGTGTCCCAGGTGGTGAGCTGCTCGCGCGAGACGATCCCCGCCCGCACCCGGCCGAGCATGGCGTTGCGCTGGGCCAGCGCCTGGCGATAGGCGGCGCGGGTGGCGGCACGGCCGGGCCACAGGCCACGGACGAGCTGGTCCAGGTGGGCGCGGCGGCCCGCCGGCGGGCCCTTGATCAGCTCGAGGCGCTCCGGGAGGAAGACGCTGATCAGGGGCCGGGTGTCGACGTCCACCAGCCGCTCGACGGTCGCGCCGTCGGCCGTGAACCGCTTGGCCTCCCCCGGGACGAACCCGACGGTGAGCTCGTGCTCGTCACCGCGGTCGTCGCGGCAGTCGACCTCCACGCGGGCGGCCGACGCGTCGAACCCCAGCACCTCCCGCTCGTTGGTCGTGCGGCAGGACCGGCCGGTGCAGCCGAAGTAGACGGCCTCCAGCAGGTTGGTCTTCCCCGCCCCGTTGTGCCCATGCACCACGGTCAGCTGCGGCCCGAGGCGGACCTCCGCGCTCCCGTAGCTGCGGAAGCCCCGCATCCGCACACGGGTCACGACCATCCCGGGCTCAGACGTTCAGGCGGATGGGCATGATGAGGTAGACGAAGCCGCTGCCGTCCGCGGACTCGATCAGGCCGGGGCGCAGCGGGCTGATGAGCTTCAGCACGAGGTCGCCCTCCTCCACGCTCTCCAGGCCGTCGCGCAGGAACTCGGGGTTGAACCCGATGTCGAACGGTTCGCCCGCGAACGGTGTGGGCAGCGACTCCTCCGCCTCGCCGACGTCCGGCGTCTGGGCCGACACGCGCAGCTCGCCCTCGGAGAACGACAGCCGCAGCGGGGCGTTCTTCTGCGCCATGAGGCTGATGCGCCGCACGACGTCGGTGAGCTCGCCGGAGGCGAAGGTCAGCTCGTGCTCGAACGACTCGGGCAGCAGCTGGCGGTAGTTGGGGAACTGACCGTCGATCAGTCGCGAGGACAGGACGATGCCCGCGCAGGCGAAGACGATCTGGTTCTCCCGCACCGTGGCGGTGATGGTGTCGGCGCCGGCCGCGATGCGGGCCAGCTCCTCCAGGGCGCGGCCGGGGACGTTGGCCTCGAAGGACCCCTCGAGCGGGACCTCCAGCGTGGTCTCCTGCACCGACAGGCGGTAGGAGTCGGTGGCGACCATCCGGAGCTCGGTGCCGCCGGCCGACACGAGGATGCCGGTGAGGATCGGGCGCGTCTCGTCGCGGGAGGCCGAGCGGCGCACGCGGCCGATGGTCGCGACGAAGGCCGCGGCGGGAACCGTGACGGTCGCCTCGCCCTCGGGGTCCGGGAGCGGCGGGAAGTCCTCGGCCCGCAGGGTGCGCAGGTGGTAGGTGGCGGAGCCGGAGACGATCTCGACATCCTGCTCGGCGGTGCGCAGCTCGAGCGAGGCCTCGGCGCCGGGGAGAGCGCGGGCGACATCGAGGAGCAGGCGGGCGGGAAGGACGACGGTGCCGGGCGTGGTGACCTCGGCGGACAGCGGGACGCGCAGGCCGATCTCCATGTCGGTGGCCCGCAGCTCGACGCGGCCGTCGGCGGCGACGATCTGCACCCCGGCGAGGGCCTGGACCGCGCTACGCGTCGAGGCGACCCGCGAAACCGTCTGCAGCTGGGAAAGCAGTTCGGCGGACGAGGTGGACAACTTCACGATGAATACCTTTGATCAATTGAGGACGTCATAGGGGCTGTCAGCTTGTGCGTGGGACCCGAGATGCCCGCATTGTGCGGCGTTCTGGGGCACAGGCCGGCTGTGCTGGACCTGTGCAGTCTGTCAGCCCGGGCGGTCGGCGTGGGCGGCTGTCAGTTCGCGGGAGAGCCGGAGGGCCAGGTCGCCGGCCGCGACGTCGTCCTGCAGGCGCACGGTGGTCCGCCGGCAGGCGTGGAGCACGGTGGTGTGCGCGCGGGCGCCGAAGGCGCGGGCGATGGCGGGGAGGCTCTGGTCGGTGTGCTCGCGGCACAGGTACATGGCGAGCTGCCGGGGCCAGGCGATGGCGGTCTGGCGGGAGGAGGAGCGCAGCTCGTCCTCGGTGAGGGAGAAGGTGGCCGCGACGAGGGCGATGACGTCGTCGACGGCGACGGGGCGCTGCCCGGCGATGACGCGCTCGGGGTACAGGTCGTCGAGGACCTGGCGCGCGAGGCAGACGTCGAGGGTGCGGCCGGTGAGGGAGGAGAAGGCGACGGTGCGGATCAGCGCGGCCTCGAGGGCGCGGACGTTGGTGGGGACCCGGTCGGCGATGAGGTGCAGCGCGTCGTCGTCGATCTCCAGGCGGTCCAGGGCGGCGCGCTTGCGCAGGACGGCGATCCGCATCGCCGGGTCGGGCGGGGCGATGTCCGCCACCAGGCCGGCTTCGAAGCGCTCGCGAAGGCGCTGCTCCAGTCCGTCCATGTCGCGCGGGAGACGGTCGGAGGTGAGCACGATCTGGCCGCCCGCGTCCCGCAACGCGTTGAAGGTGTGGAAGAACTCCTCCTCGGTGCGCGCCTTGCGCTCGAGGAACTCGATGTCGTCGATGAGCAGCAGGTCCACGCGGCGGTAGCGCGACTTGAAGCGGCCGACCCCGCCGTCCTTGAGACAGCGCAGGAAGTCGTTGGTGAAGTGCTCGGCGGTGGCGCAGCGCACCGTCATCGACGGCTCGTGCGCGGCGAGGTAGTTGCCGATCGCATGCAGCAGGTGGGTCTTGCCCACCCCGGGAGGCCCGTAGAGGAAGAGCGGGTTGTAGGCCTGGCCCGGGAGCTCGGCGGCGGCGAGCGCGGCGGCGTGGGCGAAACGGTTGGCGTCGCCGATGACGAACTGCTCGAAGGTGAACTTCGGGTTGAGCCCGGGGCCGGGGTCGTCCTGCTCCAGGCCGCTCTCCAGCGGCGTGTGTGCAGTGGTGGAGCGGGATCCCGGGGTGCTTGCGCCGGTGTCTGTGTCGACGTGGACCCGCCAGGGCCCGTCGCCGGCGGAGGCCGCAGCGTCCTCGATCACGGGACGCAGCCGGGTCTGCACCCGCGTGAGGATCGCGGCGGGCGCGCGCAGGCGCAGCACGCCGTCGTCGCAGGACACCGGCTCCAGCGGGGCGATCCACAGGTCGTATGTGGCGTCGTCCATCCCCCGTCGCAGGACGGAGGTCGTCTGGGTCCAGAGGTGGCTGAGGTCGGTGGTCGTGGGCACGGCAGGGGCCGTCCGCTCCGGGAGGAGCGGTGCTGGTGACGAGGCGAGGAACGGGCCCGGGTGGGGCCCGTGCGCCGAACATAACAAACGGCCGGGGGCGTGACGGCCCGATATGGCGGGTGGTCGCCCGCCAGCCCGCAAATCGCGGAAATATCACCGTCGGCACAGGGTGGTGTCCCTGTGCGGTGACTGTGCACCAGACTGTGCACCCGCGCGTAGCGCGCGGGCCGGACGTCACCGGTCGACCACCGCGATCGTGTCGCGATACACTGCCGTGCCCGTCGTCCTGAGGAATCTTTGCCATGAAGCGGACCTACCAGCCCAAGAAGCGCAAGCGCGCCCGTACCCACGGGTTCCGTGAGCGCATGGCGACCAAGGGTGGCCGCATGGTCCTGAAGCGCCGTCGCGCCAAGGGCCGCAAGCGCCTCACTGTGTAGCCGTGGCGCCCTCCCCCCGCAGGGCGGCAGGGTCCGGGCCACGGAACAAGCGCGGGCGGCTCTCCCGCAGCGCTGAGTTCGATCGCGTCTTCCGCCAGGGACGCTCGCACGCCAACCGCTGGTTGGTGCTGTACGTGTTCCCCCGCGAAGGCGCCGAGACGCTGTCCGGCGAGCCGCGGCTGGGCGTGTCGGTTTCCCGCAAAGTGGGCGGTTCCGTCGAGCGCAACCTCGTCAAGCGCCTGCTGCGCGAGTCGTTCACCACGGAGGCGGCCCGCCTGCCGACCGGGCAGGACGTCGTGGTCGTCGCCCGTCCCGCCGCACGGGAGCTGGCCGAGCGTGACGGGCTGGAGGGCGTGCGCCTGGCCCTGGCCGAGCTCGTGACCAAGACCGCCGGCGCGGAGCCCGAGCGATGACGGTCGCCCGCCGCGTGGCGACCCTGCCGATCACCGCCTATCAGCGCCTGATCTCCCCGGCGCTGCCGCGACGCTGCAAGTACCACCCCACCTGCTCGGCGTACGCTTCACAGGCGGTGCGGGAGTACGGCATACTCCGCGGCTTGGTGCTGGGCGCCTGGCGCATCATGCGCTGCAATCCGTGGAGCCACGGAGGGTTTGACCCCGTGCACGAGCAGACCCTCTTCGCCCGCCGGTCCCCCGAACAATCGCAGGTGCCATGACGTTCATGCTCGCCAACATCATCCAGGACACGCTCCAGCCGCTGATCTCGGTGTTCCAGAGCGTCCTGGTGTTCTTCCACGACTCGCTCGGGCTGAGCTGGGGCTGGTCGATCATCGCGCTCACGGTGACGGTCCGCACGATCCTGATCCCGCTGACCTACAAGCAGATCAAGTCCACGCAGTCGCTCCAGGAGCACGCGCCGGAGCTGAAGAAGCTGCAGGAGCGCTACAAGGACGATCCTGAGAAGCGCAATCAGGAGATGATGAAGTTCTACAAGGAGAACAAGGTCAACCCGTTCGGGTCCTGTCTCCCGCTGGTGTTCCAGATGCCGGTGTTCATCTCGCTGTTCTACATGCTGCGGACGGACCTCAAGGAGGACATCTGCCCCGGCATCAAGGAGTACGCGGCCACCCACGGGCACGACCTCAGCACCTACTCCTGCACGCAGTACGCGAACACGAAGCCGACGCCGGCGTCGGCCCCGTTCGACGACGGCTTCTTCTTCATCCCGGACATCACCGCCAAGGCCACCGGCGCGGTCCTCGTCGCGCTGATCGTGCTCTACATCGGGTCGCAGCTCGCCTCCTCGATGATCATGAGCGTCACGGCCGACCGCAACCAGCGGCTGCTGATGATGGGCCTGCCGTTCGTCTTCACCATCTTCATCATCAACTTCCCGGCCGGCCTGCTCCTCTACTGGATCACCACGAACCTGTGGACCGTCGGCCAGGCGACCGTGGTGCGGCGCATGCGCCTGCGCACGATCGCCGAGCAGAAGGCCAAGGAGGACGCGGAGTGGGAGGCCGCGGGGGCGGTCGGCATCCGACCATCGGAGCGAGAACCGGAGCCCCAGGAGAAGAAGACCTTCCTGCAGTCGTTCGGCATCGACAAGGAGGCGTTCTCCAGCGCCGCCGTGGCGAAGGACAAGAAGGGCGGCGCGGCCGCCAAGCCGGCGGCGAAGTCCAAGGCCAAGCCGAGCTCCAGCAACGGTGCGCCCGCGGCCCCGCCGCCACGGCCGCCGCGACAGAAGAAGAAGCGATCGGGGCGACGTCGATGAGCGAAGAGCAGACAGCAGAGGACATCGTCCGCGAGCTCCTGGAGCGCCTCGTCGAGGCGCTGGACCTCGACGCCGACGTGATCGTCGACGTGGTCGACGGCGAAGTCCGCGGCGTGGTCGACGGCGAGGATGTCGGCCTGTTCATCGGTCGCCACGGCAACACCATCGACGCCGTGCAGCACCTGGCCCAGCGGGCGCTGATCGCGGCCGAGGTCGAGCCGCGCCGCGCGATGATCGACGCGGCCGACTACCGGGCTCGCCGCCGTGAGACGCTGGAGCGCGTCGCCGACGAGGCCGCTGATCGCGCGCTGGGCGAGGACCGCCCGGTGCCCCTGGAGCCGATGAGCGCCGCCGAGCGTCGCATCGTCCACGAGTACCTGCGCGACCGCGGGGACGTCGAGACGCACAGCGAGGGCGACGAGCCCGCGCGGCGCCTCGTCATCGCGCCCGCCGTCTGACAGACCGTTTCACGTGAAACGGTCATGCCTCCCGGCCCCGGGCGGCATGCCGAGTGGCAGACGGACGGAACGCGGACACCCCGAAAACCCGCTCGGGGAGCACAGATGCGAGACTCCTCGCGTGGACACGACC
>CAZXNX010000071.1:0-9529 GCA_964642225.1 uncultured Solirubrobacteraceae bacterium
TGATCTTGGCCCCACGATCATGACCATCCAGACCAGGCTTGGCCACGACGACGCGGATCTTCTTCTGCGAGACGGAGACAGACATGAGAAATGGCGCTCCCGGGGAAGCGGTGGCGGAGTCTAGTCACGCCCGCGTTGTCGTGACGTGTGGCCCTGAGGGAGGGCTACTTGACCTTCAGCACCATGGCCATGTCGGGCGCGTGGATCGTGCAGATGATCTTGTACGTGCCCTTCTTGGTCAGCTTCTTCTTGAAGGTGCCGCTCGTCTTGCCGGAGCCCGAGCGGAACTTCACGGGGCCAGAGGTCACGGTCACGTCGTGCGGCGCGCGGCCCGCCCACTTCCAGGTCACGGTGGTGCCGGCCTTGACCGTCACCGTCGGGGTCTTGCCGCTCTTGACGAAGTAGTCGTCGCCGACCTTGACGGTGGCGGTGCTGCCGGCGAGGGCCGGCGTGGCGAGCACGGCGGCGGCGGTGACGACGAGCAGGGTGACGAGCGACTTCTTCACGAGGACTCCAATGGACCGGGGTTGGATTACGGGCAGCTCGTGTTGGAGAGCGTGCCGTCAGGCAGAACGGTACGGCAAAAGATCGCGCCGAACGTCGTATAGGCCGAGCCGACGGCGCCCTGGAGGTTGGCGTCGGTCAGATCGGCGCGGTCCAGACGGGCGTTGGAGAGGTTCGTGCCGCGCAGATCGGCGCCGATGAACGTGGCGCCGTAGAAGTCGCCGTTGTAGAAGTCGGCGCCCCGCAGGTCGGCGTTGGCGAAGTTCGCGTACGTCCGGTTGCCGTTGGTGAGGTTCGCGTCGCGCAGCTTCGCGCTGGCAAAGCTCGACTTCCACACGTTGGAGCTCCACAGGGTCGCGCCCGTCAGGTCGGCGGCGGAGAAGTCGGCCTGGGTGAGGTCCTTCTGGGTGAGGTCGGCGCCCCGCAGGTCGGCGCCGTGGCACTGGGCGCCCTTGACGAGCTTGCAGCCGTTGACCGTGGGGGTGGTCGTCGTCGGCGTGGTGGTGGCCGGCGTGGTGGTGGTCGGCGTCGGGGCGGGCGTGGTCACCGTCACCGTCACCGTGACGGTCACCGTCTTGGTGGGCGTGGTGGTGGTGGTCGTCCCCGTGCCGGTGGTCCCGGTCCCGTCGGTCCCGACGCCCGAGCCGCCGTCCGTGCGCTGGCCGCACGAGGGCTTGGCCACCTTGCCGTTGGGCATCGTCGTGCGGCACAGGACCGCGCCGGCGATGGTGTAGGAGTCGGTCTTGGCGCCCTGCAGGGTGGCGTCCGTCAGGTCGGCCCGGTCCAGGCGGGTGCGGGACAGCTTCACCCCGCGCATGTCGGCGCCGCGCATGTTCGCGCCCCAGAAGTCGGCGTTGTAGAGGTCGGCGCCGCGCATGTCGGCGGCCCGGAAGTCGGCCCGGGTGCGGTTGCCGCTGGTGAGGTTGGCCTTGCTCAGGTCGGCGCCGCGGAAGTTGGCCCGCCAGGTGTTGGAGGCCCACAGGCTCGCCTTGTGCAGGTCGGCCTGATGGAAGTTGGCCTCGGTCAGGTCCCGGCGGGTGAGCTTGCGGCCGCTGAGGTCGACCTGCTGGCACGCGGCCTTCTTGCGCGGCGTGCAGGTGCGGCCCGCGGTGTGCGCCGTCGGCGCCGCCGCGGAGGCGGACGAGGACGAGCGCGTCGGAGCGGCGACGAGCACCGTGGGGAACGCCAGGGCGACCGCAAGGCCGGCCAGCGCGAAGGAAGCGGACCCACGCATTCCTCACATACTGCCAGTTTTTACGCGCCAGAAGTGCCGATTGGAACTCCTGCACGGCTCCGCCCGGGCCCCGCCTGCGTGCCGTGGGGTCGAATCTGGCGCGTCAGCGAGCCCGCCGACCGCGCCGCCGCGGGCCGGCCGGGGGTGGCGGGACGGCGGCCGAGCGACGGGACACCGCCCGGCTGCCCACGCCGCCGACGACGGCCAGCACGGCCACGCCGGCGCCCGCCTTGAGCTTGCGGCCGAGCTGGTCGAACCGCACGGTCTCCCACCCCTCCTGCGCCGCCACGCGGGCCAGCTCGGTGTCGGGGTTGACCGCCACCGGGTGCCCCACGGCCCGCAGCATGGGCAGGTCCGACTCCGAGTCGGAGTAGGCGTAGGACAGGCCCAGGTCCAGCCCCTCGCGCTCGGCGAGCTCGGCCATCCGCAGGGCCTTGCCGTCGCGGTAGTTGAACGGCTCGACGATCGCGCCGGTGTAGGAGCCGTCGGGGCGCTGCTCGAAGCGGGTGCCGATGGCCCCGTCGAACCCGAGCACCGCCGCGAGCAGCAGGGCCAGGTCCTGCGAGGCCGCCGTGGCGATGTAGATGGGCCGGCCCGCGTCCTGGTGGCCGTAGGCGATCTCCATCATCTGCGGGTAGACGCGGGGCAGGACGCCGGCCACCACTTGGGGGGCCATGCGGCTGAGGTCGCGCACCCGGGCGCCGTCGAGCAGCTCGTGGGCCTGCTCCCGCACGCGCTGGGTGCTCTCGTCGGTGGAGCCCCGCAGGCGGAAGTGCAGGCTCTCGGCCGCCATGCGGGCCATCTGGCGGCGGGTGAGCATGCCCGCGCTGCGGGCCGCCCGGGCCCAGTAGAGCCCGGACGATCCCGCGATCAGCGTGCGGTCGAGGTCGAAGAACGCGGCCGCGCGCAGCGGCGCCCCGGCACGGATGCCGGCGGGCGGCTGCTGCGGCCCGTCCGTCATGCCTATCCCTGCGGCGGGACGCGCAGGATGATCGCGTCGCCCTGGCCACCGCCGGAGCAGATCGCCGCCACGCCGAGGCCGCCGCCGCGGCGGCGCAGCTCGAGGATGAGGGTCGCGATGATCCGCGCGCCGGAGGCGCCGATCGGGTGGCCCAGGGCCACCGCGCCGCCGTTGACGTTCACGCGCTCGGGATCGATGCCGAGCATGTCGATCGAGTTGAGCGTCACCGAGGCGAAGGCCTCGTTGATCTCCCACAGGTCGATGTCGCCGGGCTGCAGGCCGGCCTTGTCGAGGGCCTTGAGCGACGCGTTGGCCGGCGTGGTGGCCAGGTTCGCGAAGTCGTTGGCGCTCTGGGCGTGCGCGACCACCTCGGCGAGCACCTCCTTGCCGTTGGCCGCGGCCCACTCGTCGGAGGAGACCACGAGGGCGCCGGCGCCGTCGTTGACACCCGGGGCGTTGCCGGCCGTGTGGCTGCCCTCCTTGCTGACGAGGCCGGGCAGCTTGCCCAGCGCCTCCAGCGTGGAGCCGGCGCGCGGGGCCTCGTCGGTGTCGACGACGGTGTCGCCCTTGCGGCCCTTCACGGTCACGGGGACGATCTCGTCCTCGTACAGGCCCGCCTCGCGGGCGGCCAGCGTCCGCTCGTGCGAGCGCAGCGACCACGTGTCGAGGTCCACGCGGCTGATCTCCAGCGCGTCGCCGGTCTCGGTGGCCTCGTCGAACATCTGCCGGCCCGAGAAGGGGTTGGTGAGGCCGTCGTTGACCATCGCGTCGAGTGCCTTGGCGTCGCCCATGCGGTAGCCGAAGCGGGCCTTGGGCAGCAGGTACGGGGCGTTCGACATCGACTCCATGCCGCCGCCGACGCCGACCTGCACGTCCCCGGCGCGGATGGCCTGGTCGAGGATCACCACGGCGCGCAGGCCGGAGGCGCACACCTTGTTGACCGTCTCGGAGGAGACCTCCTTGGGGATGCCGCCCTTGATCTGGGCCTGGCGCGAGGGGATCTGGCCCTGGCCGGCCTGCAGGACCTGGCCGAAGACGACGTGATCGACCTGGGAGGGATCCACATCCGCGCGCTCGAGGGCGGCGGCGATCGCGACGCCGCCGAGATCGGGGGCGCCCAGGGTGGACAGGCCGCCGCCGAGCTTGCCGATGGGCGTGCGGGCGGCGCCGAGGATGACGGTCTTGGGCATGGGTTCGTGCGTCTCCGGGATGAGGGGTTCGTGCCTTCGGGATCCTGCGGACTGCGAAGGGTAGCCCTCGCCGCACCCGGGCGGTCGTCCCGCGCGTCGGGCAGGATGGGGCGCGTGCGCCGCTCCATCGCCCTGTGGCTGGTCCTGTTCGCCGCCTACGCGGCGACGCTGCCCCTGGACTCCGCGCCCGGGGAGCGCTACTCCACCGGCGAGGTGCGGATCCTCCTGACCACGAAGTCGATCGTGGACGACGGGGACATCGACCTGCGCAACCAGTTCCGCGAGCGCCAGTGGCGGTCGTTCACCGACCATCCGGTGCGGCCCCGCGCCGAGGCCGTGATCGCCGGCCGGCTCCTGGAGCCCACGTCGGTGGGGCTGCCCGCGGCCGTCGCGCCGGCCTACGCGATCGCGGGGCCGCGCGGCGTCGAGCTGTTCCTGGCCGGGCTGCTGGCGCTGGCGGTGGTGCTGGGCGTGGCCCTGGCCCGGCGCCTGGTCGACGACCCGTGGGCCACGGCGGTGGTGGTGATCCTGGGTCTCTCGCCGCCCATGCTCGCGTCGGCGACCACGATCGCGCCGGAGGGCATGGTCGCCGCGCTGCTGGCGGGGGCGGCCATCCTGGCGTTGCGGATCCGCGAGGAGACGCGGCTGGTGTGGGCCACCTGGTGCGCGACCTTCCTGGCCGTGCTGCCGTGGATCGGGCTGCGCTTCGTCGTCCCGGGCGCGGTGATCGCCATCCTGATGGCCCGCTGGCTGCGCCGCCGCCGGCGCGGCCTGGCCGGCTTCGTGGCGCTGGAGCTGATCTTCGTCTCCGTGGTCGTCTACATCACCATCCACGACCGGCTCTACGGCGGCCTGACCCCGGACGCGGTGCTGCCGCGCGGGGTGACCGGCACCGGCGCGGACAACGTGTGGGAGTACCTGCACCGCCTCGTGCGCACGGTCGAGGTGTGGTTCGGGGCGGGCGGGCTGGTGTGGTGGGCCCCGGCCACGCTCCTGGCCGGCTTCGGCGTGTGGCGCCTGTACCGCTCCCGCCGCGAGCGACTGTGGAAGCTCGTGCCCGAGCAGGTCGACATCGACGTGACAGCCGGGATGTACGTGGCGGTGGGCGCGGCCGGCATCCTCGCCGCCTGCCTGCTCGTGCCCGTGCTCCACGGCGTGTGGTTCCCGGCCCACGACATCGTCCCGATCTTCGGGTTCGGCGCCGCGCTGGCCGCCTGGGGCGCCGCCCGGCAGCGGCGGGTGGCCCTCGTGCTGCTGGGCCTCACCATCGCGGCGAGCGTGTGGTTCCTGGCCGGCGGGCTGCTGGGCGACGGGGTCGCGCTGCACCCGGCCCACGGCCCGCTGTCACCGTGGGGGTCGCTGACCGATCAGCTGCCGGGCTGACCGGCGGACTGCAGGATCTGGGTTGCGGCGGAGGCCGGGTCCAGCTCCCGCGAGGCGACGCGGTCCAGCAGGGCGCCGAAGGCCGGGTCCTGCTCCAACGTGGCCTCCAGGGTGCGCCGCATGCGGTGCATGCAGATGGAGAGGATCTCGCTGTGGAGGTTGCGGCGGCGGCGCTCGCCCAGCGTGCCCTCGGCCTCGATGAAGGCGCGGTGCTCGTCCAGGCGGGTGACGAGCTCGTCGAGCCCGACGCCGCGATGGGCCTCGGTGCGCACGATCGGGACCTGCCAGCCGCCGGACGGGGCCAGCGACAGCACCCCGCGGATCTCGCGGACCATCGTCTCCGTGAGGGGGTGGTCGGCCTTGTTCACCACGATGATGTCGGGGATCTCCATGATCCCGGCCTTGAGGGCCTGGATGGAGTCGCCCGAGCCGGGCATCAGCACGAGCACGACGGTGTCGGCGTGGTCGATGACGTCGACCTCGGCCTGCCCCACACCCACCGTCTCGAGCAGGACGTCGTCGCGGCCCGAGGCGTCCATGAGCAGCGCGGCCTGCAGCGCGGCCTCGCTGAGGCCGCCGAGCGCACCGCGGTTGGCCATCGACCGGATGAAGACGCCGGGGTCCAGGAAGTGCTCGGTGAGACGGATGCGATCGCCCAGCAGGGCACCGTGCGTGAAGGGCGAGGACGGGTCGATGGAGAGCACGGCGACGGTGCGCCCGGCCTCGCGGCGCAGCTTGCACAGCGCGCCGATGAGCGTCGACTTGCCGGCGCCGGGCGCCCCGGTGAAGCCGGTGATGGCGGCGCGGCCGGTGGCCGGGTAGACCTCGCGGACGAGGTCCCAGCCGGCGGGATCGTCGTTCTCCACCAGGGTGATCGCCCGGGCCAGGGCGCGGCGATCACCGGCGAGCAGGCGTTCGGCGATGTCGTGCTGGGTGACGGGCATGCGGCGCCGGATGATGCCACAGGCGCTGGCGCGCCCCGGCCGCGGTCACGCGGGGGCGGGAACCAGCGTGGCGACGAGGTGGCGGGCGTAGGCGGCCCGGCGGCGCGGCGGGAGCACGTGAGGGTCCTCGGCGAGCATCCGGGCCAGGCCCACGTAGCTCGTGTAGGTCAGCAGGGCGCGATGGCGGGCCTCGGCGGGCGCCATGCCCAGCTCGCGCAGCGCGGCGGCCATCACCTCGCGCCGGCGTGTGGCGCTGCGCTGCAGGGCCGCCGCGACCACCGGCTCGGCGTCGGCGGCGTCGAGCAGGCGCACGAAGAACGAGGGCGGCTTCTGCACCGCGCGCTCGATGAGCAGGCGCAGCCGGGCCGCCGGGTCGGCGACGCCCTGCAGCGCGTCCAGGACGTCGTCGCTGTGCTCGCGCTCCCAGCGCTCGACCACGGCGGCGAGCAGGTCCTGGCGGGAGTCGAAGTGCCAGTAGAAGCTGCCCCGGGTGACGCCGAGCGTGCGGGCCAGCGGGGCCGCGGCGACCCCGGCCACCCCGTCGCGCTCCAGGGCGTCCAGGCCGGCGGCGACCCAGGCGGCGCGGTCCAGTCGGTCGGCGGTCATGGGCCAGACCGTACACCCCTGTATGGGAATCGTGTACCGTACACCCCTGTATGGAACTCATCGCGCCGGACCTCACGCTCATCCCCAGCCGCCCCGCGTACGCCTTCAACACCTATCTCATGGGTGGCGTGCTGGTCGACGCGGCCACCCGCCACGCCGAGGGCCGCCTGCGCCGGGCCCTGCGGGACACGCCGCCCCACGCCCACGCCCTGACCCATGTGCACGCCGACCACCAGGGCTCCAGCCACGCGCTGTGCCGCGAGCTGGGCCTGCCGCTGTGGTGCCCGCAGGGCGAGGCGGACGTGATGGAGGCCGGGCGGCTCGCGGCCCCCGCGCCCACCCATCCGATCATCCGCCTGCAGCGGCGCTACTGGTCGGGCCCCGGCCACCCCGTGGCCCGGCGGCTGCGGGAGGGTGACGAGGTCGGCGGATTCGCCGTGGTGGAGACGCCCGGGCACAGCCCCGGCCACATCTCCTACTGGCGGGAGTCCGACCGGGTCCTCGTCGCCGGCGACGTGCTCTTCGGCCGCCACCCCCTCACCGGCCGGCCGGGCCTGCACGAGCCGCCCAGGATCTTCACCGACGACCCCGCCCTCAACCGCCGCTCGATCCGCAAGGTCGCCGCGCTCGAGCCCGCCGTCGTCGTCTTCGGCCACGGACCGCCGCTGCGCGACCCCGAGGCCCTCCCCGCATTCGCCCGGAGACTGCCTGCGACCTCGTAGGGTTGCAGCCATGACCTCCTCGCTCCGCCGCACGGCGACCCTCGCCCTCGTCATTCCCGCCCTGGCGCTCGCCGCCTGCGGCAGCGACGACAAGGCCTCCACGACCGCGACCACGACGGCCGCGGCGCCGGCCGGCCTGGCCCAGGCGGCGCTGGCCACCAAGGCCAACGCCATCTGCAAGGCGGCCAACGACAAGGCCAAGACCGTGGACCTGCCCCAGGCCGCCGACGGCGCGGCGGCCGCCGCCACCTACTTCGACGCGCTGGCCGCCATCGCGGCCGACCAGCAGCAAGCCCTCGCCGCGCTGACGCCCGCCAACACCGTCAAGGTCAAGTGGGCGGCGTTCCTGGCCCTCAACCAGGAGGCCACGGACACGGTGCAGGACCTGCCCGCCGCCATCAGGAGCTCGCAGGCCAAGGCCAAGGTGCTGACCGACAAGGTCGGCACGCTGAGCACGAAGATCAACGTGGCGGCCGACGCACTGGGGGCCACGACGTGCGGCAGCAAGGCGGGCTGAGCGACCCCCGGCCCCCCGCGTAGCATCACGACCGTGGAGACCGTGTCCTCCCCCGCCCCGCAGACCCAGCCGGCCCCCGAGGTGCGGGGCGCCCCGGCGCCCGCCCACGGCGGCCCCCTGGCCCTGTGGCGGTTCGCCCGCGCCCACGGAATGGTCAACGTCAAGTACGGCCGGATGCTCGTGCGGCTGGGGTGGCTGAAGTTGCGCTGGCGCGGGCGCCTGCAGACCGACGGCATCGCGTTCGTCTGCCCGGACGTCACCTTCGAGATCGGCCCCGACGCCGTGGTGCGCCTCGGCCGCTGGTCGTGGATCGGCAACGGCTGCAAGATCCGTGCGCACGAGGGCGAGGTCGAGATCGGGGCCAAGACGGTGCTCGGCCAGGAGTGCACGATCTCCTCGTTCCAGCACGTCTCGATCGGGCGGGAGTGCATCCTGGCCGACCGGGTGATGCTCATCGACTTCGACCACGGCACCGTCGAGGTCGACCGGCCGATCCGGGTGCAGGGCATCTACAAGCGCGACGTGCGCGTCGGGCACAACGTGTGGATCGGCTACGGGGCGTGCATCCTGCGCGGCATCACCGTGGGCGACAACGCGATCGTCGGCACCAACGCGGTCGTCACCAAGGACGTGCCCGACAACGGGGTGGTCGGGGGCAGCCCGGCCCGCATCCTGCGCATGCGCGACGCGCCGCGGACGATGCGCTGGGGCTGACGGCCGCGAGCGTCTTGCCTTCCCGGGCGCGGCCCGCGAAGCTGGGCCGATGCCCCCCGTGCAGCCCGGCCGCCACACCGCGAACATCGAGGGCGACTTCGTCGTGTTCATCATCGGGATGCGGTTCAACAAACCGTGGCTGGTGGCGCGCTGGTGGCCGGTGTTCACCGCGATGCCGAAGATGCTCACGTACCTGGAGTCCCATCCCGACAAGGGCCTGCTGGGCTCGAACATCTCCGTCAGCGGCCTCACGCTCAGGCTGACCCAGTACTGGCGCTCCTTCGACCACCTCGAGGCCTTCGCCAAGGACGCGGCGGACCCGCACCTGGAGGCGTGGCGGCGCTACAACCAGGAGATCGCCGCCTCGGGTGACGTCGGGGTGTTCCACGAGACCTTCAAGGTCGCCGCGGGCAGCTACGAGGCCGTCTACGCCAACATGCCGGTCACCGGGCTGGCGGCCGCCGCCGCCCACGCGCCGCTGGGCTCCACGTCGCGGGCCCGCACGCGCATCGCCGCGGACTGAGCGGAGCAGCGGCCGTCAGGGCCGCGTGCTGGCGAAGGCGCCGATCACGTCGCCGTACACGTCGGCGGTCTGGCGGGCCACGTCGGCCCACTCGAAGCTCAGCACGTGCTCGGAGGCCTCGGCCACGAGGCGCTCGCGCAGGTCGGTGTCGGTGAGCATCCGCTCGATCATCACGCCGAGGTGGGCGGAGTCGCCGCCGTTGAAGCGCAGGCCGACCTTCTCCCCCTCGGG
>CAZXNX010000072.1:0-9519 GCA_964642225.1 uncultured Solirubrobacteraceae bacterium
CACCCGCTCGGCGGGGTCGTCGATCCCCTCCTGGCGCGCCTGCAGGACCCCGAGCTGGTCACGCAGGGCGTCCTGGAGCAGCGCCGCCAGGACGTCGTCCTTGGTGCGGAAGTAGTTGTAGAAGGAGCCGATGGCGATGTCGGCGCGCTCGGCGATCTCGGCGATCGTCGTGGCCTCCATGCCCTGCGCGGCGAAGAGCTGGCGGGCGGCCGCGAGCAGGCTGGCGCGGGTGCGAGCCTTGCGCCGCTCGTTGCGCCCGCCGCCTTCCGGGAGCCCGGTGGAGATCGCCATCGCTGGATCATGCACCACCGGGAAGATACTGAGTCAAACATCAAAGTTGAATATTTCTTCAGTTTTCTTTACGGTGGCGCCATGCCGAGCGACACCACCTCCGCACAACCCTTCGACGCCGACGTCGCGATCGTCGGGTTCGGGCCCGTCGGCCAGGCCCTGGCCGCGCTGCTCGGCCACGCGGGCCACCGGGTCGTCGCCTTCGAGCGGTTCGACGAGATCTACCGCCTCCCCCGTGCCGTCCACGTGGACCACGAGATCATGCGCCTGCTGCAGAAGCTCCAGGTCACCGACGGGCTGGCCGGCGACTTCGTGCCCTTCCGCGACTACCACTGGTTCGGGGCCGACGGCGAGCCGCTGATGACGCTGCAGGCCCCCGTCCCGGCCGCGTCGGGCTGGGAGCCCGACTACCTGTTCTTCCAGCCGCTCCTGGAGCACGCGCTGGACGCCCACGCGCGCTCCGCCCCGTCCGTCACCGTCGAGCGGGGCTGGGCCGCGACCGGCCTGAGCGACACCGGCGACGGCGCCGAGCTCGTCGTCAGCCGCGTCGCCGACCCCGCCGACACGCGGACCGTCCGCGCCCGCTGGGTGGTCGGGGCCGACGGCGCCAACTCGTTCGTCCGCGAGGCCCGGCACATCCCCCGCCGCGACCTGGGTTTCCAGGAGCGGTGGCTCGTGGTCGACGTGCAGCCCCACGACATGGACGCGCTGGACCTCCCCACCGCCTGTCAGTGGTGCGATCCCACGCGCCCCACCACGCACGTGCAGAGCGGTGCCGGGCACCGCCGCTGGGAGTTCATGCTGCTGGCCGACGAGGAGCCGGCGGACTTCGAGGACCCCGCGGCCGCGTGGTCGCTGCTGGAGCCGTGGTTCACCCCGGACGACGGCATCCTCACCCGCCACGCCGTCTACGAGTTCCGCTCGATGCTCGCCGACCGGATGCGCGACGGGCACGTGCTGCTCGTGGGCGACGCCGCGCACCTGACCCCACCGTTCCTGGGCCAGGGCCTGTGCTCCGGGCTGCGCGACGCGCTCAACGTGGCCTGGAAGCTCGACCTCGTGCTGCGCGGCGAGGCCGGGGAGCCGCTGCTGGACACGGTCGACCCCGAGCGCCAGCCGCAGAACGAATGGATCATCGGCTTCGCCGTGGAGCTGGGGAAGGTGCTGTGCCAGCTGGACCCGGTCCAGGCGGCCGAGCGCGACACCATGCTGCGCTCCGTCGACGCTCCGCCGCCGATCGGGCTGCCGCCGCTCGAGCAGGGCGTCGTGCACCGCGGCGCCGACGGCGCGCCGGCGCCCCTCGCCGGCACGCTGGCCGTCCAGGGCCGTGTGGCCGCCCCCGCCGGCGAGGGCCTCCTCGACGACGTCGTCGGCGACGGGTTCCTGCTCCTCACCGTCGGGGGCGACCCGCTCGACGCCCTCGACGAGGACACCCGCGCCTGGTGGAGGGCGATCGGCGGCCATGCCGCCTCCCTCGACGGCGCCGTCCGCGACGTGGACGGCCGCCTCACCGCTTGGCTTGCCGAACACGACGTGCACACCGTCGTGGTGCGCCCCGACTTCTACGTCTTCGGCAGCGCACCGGCCGCGGCCGACGTCCCCGGCCTGCTGGCCGACCTGCGCGAGCAGCTGGGCGGCCCAGGGCGATGAGGCCGGCTCAGCCCTGCTGCGCCTCGTGCGCGGCGACCAGCGCGACCGGCAGCGGGCGCAGCACCTCGGCGATCGCCACCCCGGGGTCGGCCTGATGGGCCACGAAGGCGCCGTCGATCGCGGCCAGGGCAAACCGCGCCAGGCCGTCCGCCTCCGTCCCGCCGGCGTCGATCGCGAACACCGCGGCGAGCTGGGCCCGCAGGATGCCGAGCGCGACCTCCCGCACGCGGCCCACGACCTCGCGCACCTCGCTCTCCGCCCCGGTGGGCGGCTGGGTGGCCAGGACCACGAGCAGGCGCAGGAAGTCCGGGTGCTCCTGCAACGCGGCGCCGCTCTCGGCGAGCACCCGGGTGATCTGCGCGACCGGCTCGGTGGGCCCCTGCGGCTCGAGGTCCGGCAGCGCGGCGAAGAACCGCTCGGCCCCCCGCTCCATGACCGCGAGCAGCACCCCGTCCTTGGAGCCGAAGTAGTGGTAGACGGAGCTCATCGGGATGCCCGAGCGCTCCACGATGGCCGCCACCGTCGCCGCCTCGTAGCCCTGCTCGGCCATCAGACTCTCGGCGGCATCCAGCACCACCTCGCGGGAGCGCAGCCCGCGGCGGTTGGGCGTCACGTCGCTGCTGGAGGCCATCGCCGGATCGTAGGACAGCGTGCGGCCGACCGCGGTCGCGACGGCCGCGCGTCGGGTCCCCCTTGCCCTGCTTGCTCAACTTCTGTAGCGTCCGCTCCAATAGTTGTCCCACTGGAGAGAGGACTGCCCCGATGACCACCCCTGCCCGCCCCACCCCCGCTGCCGGCCACGACGAGACCGTCGACGTCCTCGTCGTCGGCGGTGGAGGCGCCGGCCTCACCGCGTCGATGCTGCTGGCCGGCCTCGACGTCGACCACCTGCTCGTCAGCGCGTTCCCGTCGACCTCGGACCTGCCCAAGGCGCACGTGCTCAACCAGCGCACGATGGAGATCCTGGAGGACGCCGGCGTGGCCGACACGATCGCCGCGCACAGCACGCCGCCCTCGGGGCTGCGGCACTCGGCGTTCTACGCCGGCATCGCCGGCCCCGGCGAGGACTTCGGCCGCTGCCTGGCCAAGGTCGAGTCGTGGGGCGCCGGCGGCGACGACGAGCAGTGGCGCGCGGCCAGCGCCTGGCACCAGCTCAACCTGCCGCAGATCCGCCTGGAGCCGCTGATGAAGGAACGGGCGCAGGAGCTCTCCCCGGGCCGCATCCGGTTCAACCACGAGCTGCTGGAGCTGGAGCAGGACGACAGCGGCGTCACCGTCCTGATCCGCGACAAGGACGCCGGCCGGGAGTACCGCGTCCGGGCCCGCTACCTCGTCGCCGCCGACGGCGGCCGCACCGTCTCCAAGCAGCTCGGCGTGACCTACGAGGGGCTTGGCGTGGTCGGCCAGACGGCCACGATGCACGTGTCGATGGACCTCTCCGACCACCTCGGCGACCCCGACGTCCTCCTGCGCTGGGTGCTCTCGCCGCAGGCCGGCACCGGCGTCGTGCTGGCCCCGATGGGCCCGACGCGCTGGGGCGCCGACTCCGAGGAGTGGGTCATCCACCTCAACTACCTCATGGACGACCCGCGCGCGTTCTCCGACGAGCAGGTCGAGGCCGACGTGCGCAGGGGCATGGGCCTGCCCGACACGCCCATGGAGATCCACCGCATCACCCGCTGGACGGTGGAGGCGGTCCTGGCCTCCACCTTCCAGGTGGACCGCGTGTTCCTCGTCGGCGACGCGGCCCACCGTCATCCCCCGACCGGCGGGCTGGGCCTCACCAGCGCCGTGCAGGACGTGCACAACCTGTGCTGGAAGCTCGCCGCCGTCCTGAACGGCCAGGCCGAGCCCGGCCTGCTCGGCACCTACGAGCCCGAGCGGCGCTCGTCGGTGGCCCGCAACTGCCAGCGCTCGCTCGAGAACGCCGTCAACCACCTGGTCATCATGCAGACGATCGGCATCGCGCCGGAGCAGAGCACCGAGGAGAACCTCGCCCGCCTGCAGCGGATCTGGAGCGGGCGGCCCGAGGACGCCGAGCTGCGCAGCGAGGTGCTGCGGCTGATGCGCGCGCAGTCGATGGAGTTCGGGGAGCTCAACGTCGAGTACGGCTACACGTACGACTCGGCCGCGATCGTCCCGGACGGATCGCCGGCCCCCGAGCCGATCGACGAGATCCGGGTCTACGAGCCCTCCACCCGGCCCGGCGCCCCGCTCCCCCACGCCTGGATCGACGACGAGGACGGCGCCCGGCGCCCGATCAAGGACCTCGTGGCGCCCGGGCGGTTCCTGCTCATCGCCGGCGAGGAGGGGCAGGCGTGGTGCGCGGCCGCCGACGCGCTGGCCCGCGAGCACGGGCTGGCGATCGACACCGTCCGCATCGGGCACCTCGACGGCGATCTGTTCGACCCGCGCTGCACGTGGCTGCGCCACCGCGGCATCGGGGCCGACGGCGCCATGCTGGTGCGCCCCGACCGCTTCGTGGCCTGGCGCAGCGCCGCGGCGGCCGCTGACCCCGCCGGCGCGCGCGCCCCGGCGCTCACCCCGATCCACGGCCCCCCCCGCACCCCCCCCACCCCCCGGACCCCCCCGTCGCCCGCCCCGTCACCCGCCCAACCGCCGTCCCCGCCTGACCCCCGACCCACCCCACCAAAGGAGAGACGCCATGGCCGACAGCGCCGTGATCCACCCGAAGTTCCACCATTTCAACCTCAAGACGACCAAGCTCCAGGAGATGATCGACTGGTACTCCACGCTGGTCGGCGCCGAGGTCCTGCACCAGGACGACGTGGGAGCCTGGCTGTCCAACGACGCGGCCAACCACCGCATCGCGCTGCTGGCCTTCCCCGGCTTCGTGGACGACCCCGAGAAGGAGACGCGCACCGGCCTGCACCACAGCGCGTTCGAGTACGACAGCTTCGAGGACCTCAACGCCAGCTACCTGCGACTGCGCGAGGAGGGCATCGAGCCGGCCCTGTGCCTGGACCACGGCATGACGCTCTCGTACTACTTCCAGGACCCCGACGGCAACCACGTGGAGCTCCAGGTCGACACCTTCGGCGACTGGTCGAAGTCCAGCGAATGGATGCGCACGAGCGCGGAGTTCGCCGCCAACCCGATCGGCGTGTTCGTCGACCCGGCCAAGGTCGCCGAGGCCGCGGCCGCCGGCGAGCCCTTCGCGGAGATCCACCGCAAGGCGATGAACGGGGACTTCTCCCCGCCCACGCCGCCCGTCGACATCCCCACCGAGGGCTGAGCCGTGCGCCTGGTGACGTTCGACGACGGCCTGGCCCCGCAGGCGGGGATCCTGCTCGGCGACGAGATCGTGGATGTGGCGGGGCTCGATGCGCCGGCGTCCACCGTGCGCGGGCTGCTGGAGGCGCTCGACGCCGACGGCCTGGCCGCGCTGGGCGAGCAGGCCGCCGCCTCCACGGCGCGCGTGGCCCGCTCGACGGTGCGCTTGCTGGCCCCCGTGCCCGACCCGGAGAAGATCATCTGCCTGGGCCTCAACTACCGCGACCACGCCGCCGAGGCGCACCAGGACATCCCGGAGAACCCCATGTGGTTCGGCAAGTTCGCCAACTCCCTGGCCGGGGACGGGGCCGAGGTGATCCTCCCCGCCGCCCACGGCGCCTTCGTCGACTACGAGGCCGAGCTGGCGGTCGTGATCGGCCGCACGGCCAAGGAGGTCGACGCGGCCGACGCGCTGTCGTACGTCGCGGGCGCGATGCCGTTCAACGACGTCAGCGCGCGGGACCTGCAGCTGCAGAACCCGCTGTGGACGAGCGGCAAGGCGATCGACACGTTCGCACCCTGCGGCCCGGCGCTCGTCACGCTCGACGAGATCGGCGACCTGCAGGACCTGGCGCTGCGCACCCGGATCAACGACGAAATCGTCCAGGAGGGCACGACCGCACAGATGATCTTCTCCGTCGCCGACACGATCGCCTGGCTGTCGCGCACGATCACCCTCGTGCCCGGCGACATCATCGCCACCGGCACGCCGGCCGGCGTCGGCGGGTTCAAGGGGCTCTTCCTCAAAGACGGGGACACCGTCGAGGTCGAGGTGCAGGGGCTCGGGGCGGTCCGCAACCCGGTGCGCGCGGCATGAGCGCGCTGGTGCCCGAGGTCGCCGCCTTCCTCGATGCGCAGGTCGTCGGGGTCCTCGGGACGAGCGCCCCCGACGGCCGGCCCCGTCAGTCGGTGGTGTACTTCGCCCGCGACGGTGAACGCCTGCTCGTCTCGACCGAGGCGACGAGGCTCAAGGCGCTCGACGTGGAGCGCACCGGGTGGGCGTCGCTGTGCGTGATGGGGACCGAGCGGCCCTTCCCCTCCGCGACCTTGACCGGGCCGGCCCGGGTGCTGACCCAGGACATCGGCCCCGCGACGGCCGCGATCATGCAGCGGCTGATGGGCGCCGACGAGCCGCCGGAGCCGCAGTCGGACGCGGCGCTGGCGGCGGTGGGCCGCGTCGTGCTCGCCATCGACATCGAGCGCGTGGGCCCCGTCAGCTACGTCGGCTGACCCCGCCGGATACGGTGCCCCCTGCAATGGCGGACGGAGACTTCACCCCGCCCGGGGCCACCGAGTTCGCCGCCGCCCAGGCGCTGCTCTCGCCCTGGCGGGCGCTCACCGATCCGCGCATCGACGGCTTCGCGCACCTGCCGGCCGACGGCCGCTACCTGCTCGTCGGCAACCACACCACGCTGGGGGTGCTCGACGTGCCCTTCCTCGTCCTCGGCATCCACGAGCGCACGGGCGTCCTGGTGCGGTCGCTCGGGGAGCGCCAGCACTACCGCGTGCCGGTCTGGCGGGATCTGCTCAGCCGCTTCGGCACGGTGAACGGAACGCGCGAGAACACCCGCCGGCTGATGCGGGACGGCGAGGCCGTGCTCGTCTTCCCCGGTGGCGGGCGGGAGGTCGCGCGGCGGCGCGGCGATCACTACCCCCTCGTGTGGCGTGAGCGCATCGGCTTCGCACGGCTGGCCCTGGAGTTCGGCTACCCTGTCGTCCCCTTCTCGATGATCGGCGTCGACGACATGTGGGACGTGGTGGTGGACGCCGACGACCGCCTCATGACGCCGGCCCGGGCGCTGGCCACCCGCCTGGACATCGACCCCGAGCTGCTCTTCCCCGTCGTGCGCGGCCTCGGCCCCACCCCGCTGCCGCGGCCCCAGCGCATCTACGGGCGCATCGCGGAGCCCATCGACGCGGCCACGTTCGGGTCGTCCTGGGACGACGCGGCGGGCGCGGCCCGCCTGCGCGACACCGTCCGCGACGCGGTCCGCGACGGCATCGAGGACCTGCAGCGGGAGCGCCGGGAGGACCCCGCCCGCCATCTGGTCCCGCGGCTGCAGGCCGAGGCGGCCCGCCTCACCCGCGCCCAGGTGTCCACGCTGCGGGCGATGCTGCCCTTCTAGCCTCGTGTCCTTCTACCGATGCATCCGGGCGCGCTTCCGCGTACCGTCTTCGTCGCTCGCCCTGGCGCTGATCGGGCTCTGCATGGCCCTGCCGGCCACGGCCACGGCCGCCCCCACCCCGTGGCGCCTCGACCGCCCTGCTGCCGCCGGCACCCTGACCACCGGCCTCACCGCCCCGGCCGGTGGACGCCGGGCCACGGTCCGCATCACCGGGAGGCTGCGCGTCCGCCACACGCTCATGCTCACGGTGACGCGATGCCTGGACACGGGCTGCCGGCGGCGCGTCTCCGCCGGGCGCATCCGGGCGTCCGTGCACCCCGGCCGCCGGACGCTCGCCCTGGCTCGCACCCTGCCGGTCAGCGCCGCGGCCGTGCTGCGCCTCATCGACGGTCACCGCGTGCTCACCGACCGTCGTGTGCTCCTGGTGCGCGGCGCCGCCACGTCGCTGCCGCCTTTGGACACCCTCCCCGTCGTCCCGCCGTCCGACCCGCCGGCCACGCCCGACCCGCCGGCCACGCCCGCGGCCTTCAGCCTCTCGACGACGCCGGCGCTCACCCAGACCTACGCCCCCGGCCAGCCCGACTACACCGTGCCGTGCCCCGACGGCGTCGTGCAGGTGCAGGCCACCGTTCCGGCCGACGAGACCGTGACGGTGGACGGCGGCACCGCGCACAGCGGCGAGGCCTTCACGCAGCCGGTGGCGCTCACGCCGGGCCAGGCCTTCACCGTGCAGGTCCACGACGCGCAGGGCGACCGCGCCCACACCGTCCGCTGCACCCCGGCCGACCTGCCCGGCTGGACGACCGAGCGCACGGGCACGCCGACCAGCCGATGGCTGGTGTTCGGGCCCCTCAACGCCACCGCGCCCTATTCGATCATCGCCGACGACCACGGCGTCCCCGTCTGGTGGTACCGCACGGGCAGCGCCGCCCCCCTGGACACGAAGGTCCTCGCCGACCACACGGTCGTGTGGGCGCAGCAGCTGGAGCGGGCACCGCACATGCGCGTGACGCTCGCCGGGCAACGCCTCGCCGACATCGACACCGTCGGAGGGAGCTCCGACCTCCACGACCTCGAGCTCCTGCCCAACGGGAACGCACTGCTCGTCGCGTACCGCCCGCGCGAGCACGTCGACCTGAGCGCGCTCGGCGCCCCCGCGGATGCCACCGCGCTCGACGCCGTGATCCAGGAGGTCTCGCCCGCCGGCACGGTGGTGTGGTCCTGGGACAGCGCCGACCACATCGCGATCGACGAGACCGTCGGGTGGATCAACGCCGGGCCCACCGATTTCGAGGGGCAGCCGACGTTCGACATCGTGCACCTCAACTCCCTGCACGACGACGGCGACGGCATCGTCTTCTCCGCCCGCCACCTGGATGCGGTCTACCGGATCCGCAAGAGCGACGGCGCGGTCGACTGGAAGCTCGGCGGCACGGTCCGGCCCGAGAGCCTGGCGTTCGCCGGCGACCCGATCGCAGGGTTCGGCGGCCAGCACGACGCGCGGATCCTCGCCGACGGCACCCTGACCGTGCACGACAACGGCACCGGCCACGACCGCCCGCCGCGGGCGGTCCGCTACGCCCTGGACACCACCGCCCGCACCGCCACGCTGCTGGAGCAGCTCACCGACCCACGGGTGCCGGTGTCGATCTGCTGCGGCTCGTCGCGCCGGCTGAGCGACGGGCACTGGGTGATGAACTGGGGCCTCAGCCAGACCATCACGGAACTGGCCGCCGACGGGGCGCCGGTCCTCACCCTCACCCTCGACGGCGCGGCCTTCTCCTACCGCGCCCAGCCGCTCGAGGCGGGCACCCTGACCCGCGAGGAACTCCACGCGGGCATGGACGCGCGCTTCCCGCGCTGACCGCGGGCCGATGCGACATCGACCGTTCATCGGGGCGGCCGGTCAGAAGTCCGCGACAGACGCGATCAACAGCCGGGGATCCGGTGGCGCTCATCCCGGACCTCATCCCGTTTCGCACGCCACGACCACGGGCGAACAGTGGCACGGCCACCGGAGCAAGGGCGGCTAGAGTCGGTCCTGTGACGCCCGAGATCAGAGCGGCTGAACCGGCTGACCAACGCATGTTGAGCGAGTTGCACCGGCGCTCATCGTGGGTGTGGGAGGAGGACCGCGAAGCGCTCACCGCTCATCCGG
>CAZXNX010000073.1:0-9399 GCA_964642225.1 uncultured Solirubrobacteraceae bacterium
TGCATCAGGTTCTCGGCCTTCTTCTTCTTGCCTCCGAACATCCGGCGCTCCTCTGTCTCGGTCGCTCGACTCGGGGCCTCGAGGGTAACGCCGCGACGCCACCCCGCAAAGGGCCACGACCCACCTGACACACATCTGGGACATGCGAGGATTCCCGGGTGGTCGTCCCCGAACCCCCGCGCACGCCCCACGTCCGCGCCGCGCTGCGGGGCGACAGCGCGAAGGTCACGCCGCTGGAGCTGTTCTTCGACCTCGTCTTCGTGCTGGCCCTCACCCAGTGCACCGCGCTGATGGCCCACGACCCGACGTGGCACGGGATGGCCCAGGGCCTGCTCGTGCTCGGGGTCCTGTGGTGGGCGTGGGTCGGCTACGCGTGGCTCACCAGCGTGGTCGATCCCGAAGAGGTCCTCGTGCGCATCGTCATGTTCGTGGCGATGGCGGGGATGCTCGTCGCGGCGCTCGCCGTCCCGAAGGTGTTCCTGGATTCGGGGCTGATCTTCGCGTGCGCCTACGCGGTGGTCCGGTTCTCGCAGATCGGCCTGTTCGTCCTGGCCAGCCGCGGCGACCCGGGGCTGCGCTCGTCGGTCCTCGGGCTGGGGGTGAGCACGGCCATCGGCGTCGGCATCCTCGTCATCGCGTCGTTCACCGACGGGTACCTGCAGGGCGCGCTGTGGGCGCTGGCCCTGCTGCTCGACATGGGCGGCCCCTACCTGTTCGGGTCCGAGGGCTGGAAGCTCGTGCCCGGCCACTTCGCCGAGCGCCACGGCCTCATCATCATCATCGCCCTGGGCGAGTCGATCGTGTCCATCGGCGTGGGCGCGGAGGTGGCGGAGCTCGACGCGGGCGTGATCACCGCCTCGGTCCTGGGCCTCGTCGTGGCCGCCGCGCTGTGGTGGGCGTACTTCGACGTCGTCGCGCTGGTGGCCGAGCGCCGGCTGTCGAACGCCGCACCGGGCCGCGAGCGCAACGAGATCGCCCGCGACTCGTTCTCCTACCTGCACTTCCCGATGGTGGCCGGGATCGTGCTCATCGCCCTGGGCCTGAAGAAGACGCTCGGCCACGTCGGCGACGAGCTCCACACCGTGCCGGCCGTCGCCCTGTTCGGGGGCGCCGCCCTCTACCTGCTCGCCCACGTGGCCTTCCGCTGGCGCAACGTCCACCGCTTCAGCACCCAGCGCGTGGCCGTGGCGGCGCTGTGCCTGCTGTGCGTGCCGCTGGCGCTCCACATCTCGGCGCTGGCGTCGGTCGCGATCCTCGCGGCGATCCTGGTGCTGCTGATCGTCTACGAGATGGTGCGCTTCGCCCCGCTGCGCGCCAAGCTGCGCCGCGACCTGCTCACCTGAGGCTCACGACGACGGGGGCCCGTCGTCCTCGCCGCCCTTGCGGAAGACGAAGAACCACAGCGCGAAGACGGCCACGTACCCCGCGACGAGGATGACCATCGACCCCGCCGCCATGGTGGAGTCGGAGATGGCCGCCAACGGCGCGGAGGGGTCCATGGCCGGGCCCGTCACCCCGCGGCCGGGTGCTCCCGCGCCCAGGCGACGATCTTCTCGGAGCCGGCGATGCCCGTGCCGTCGTCCAGCTCGACGGCCGGCACCCATTGCTGCCCGGTGAGCTCACGCACCGGCTTGCGGCCCGGGTTGAGGAACTCGGGCAGCGGGCCGAGGCCGTAGACCTTCTTGACCTCGGGGTCGTAGCCGGCCTCGCGCAGGGCCTGCACGGCCAGGCCGCACGGGTGGGGACGCGGGCCCTTGACCCAGGTGCCGTAACAGACGTAGACCTTCATGCCAGCAGCTCCCGCGCGGTGTCGGCGACATGGCCGGGCGAGATGCCGAGCTTCTCGAGCACGAGCTCACCGGGCGCCGAAGCGCCGAACCGGTCGATGGCCACCGACGCGTCGACCCACTTGGACCAGCCCATCGAGATGCCGGCCTCGACCGACACGCTGGGCACGCCGATCGGGAGCACCGACTGCTGGTAGTCCTCGTCCTGATCGTCGAAGAGCTCCCACGAGGGCATCGACACCACGCGGGCGCGGATCCCGTCGGCGGCGAGCAGGTCCGCCGCGGCCAGCGCGGTGGAGACCTCCGAGCCGGTGCCGACGAGCACGACCTGGGCGTCCTCGGCGTCCTTGAGGACGTACGCGCCCTTGCCCACCCCGGCGACGGGGGCGAACTCGCCCGGAGCGCGGTGCAGGACGGGCAGGCCCTGGCGCGAGAGGACGAGCACCGCGGGGCCGGCGACCTCCTCGAGGATGACCCGCCAGGCCTCCGCCGTCTCCGTGGCGTCGGCGGGACGCAGCACCACGAGCTCGGGGATCGCCCGCAGCGCCGCGAGGTGCTCGACGGGCTGGTGGGTGGGGCCGTCCTCGCCGAGCGCGACCGAGTCGTGGGTGTAGACCCAGGCGACCGGCAGGGCCGACAGCGCCGACAGGCGGATGGCGCCGCGCATGTAGTCGGAGAACTGCATGAACGTGGAGCCGTACGGGCGCAGGATCCCGCCGTGGGCGGCAAGGCCGTTGACCGCGCCGCCCATGCCGTGCTCGCGCACGCCCCAGTAGACGTTGCGGTCGGACTTGTCGTGGACGTAGCGCCCGGACTCGGGGAACTTCGTGCTGGTGGAGCCGGAGAGGTCGGCCGCGCCGCCGATCATCGTGGGGGTGAAGGGCTCGAAGGCCGCCATCACCTTGCCGCCCGCCGCGCGCGTGGCGATCGAGTCCGTGCCCGAGAAATCGGGCAACGCCGCGTCGATGCCGGGCAGCGGCTTGCCCGCCCACGCCGCGTCCCACTCGGCGGCGCGACCGGCGTCCGCCGCCTTGAAGGCCTGCAGGCGCTGCTCCCAGGCGGCCTGCGTCTCGGCGCCCTTGGCCGGCGCGAACTGCTCGTAGACGCCGTCGGGGACGAGGAAGTGCGCGTCGGGGTCCCAGCCCAGGGTCTCCTTGGTGAGGCGCACGTTGTCCTCGCCGAGCGGCGAGCCGTGGGCGCCGCTGGTGCCGGCCTTGGGGGAGCCGTAGCCGATGATCGAGCGCACCTTGATGAGCGTGGGGCGGTCGGTCTCGCGCTTGCCCTCCTCGATGGCGAGCTTCAGCGCCTCGGTGTCGTTGGCGTCGTCGACGCCGATCACGTGCCAGCCGTAGCCCTCGAAGCGCGGCGTGACCTCGGAGGAGGAGTAGGACAGGTCGGTCGGGCCGTCGAGCGACACGTCGTTGTCGTCGTAGAGGTAGACGAGGCGGCCCAGGCCCAGGTGCCCGGCCAGCGAGGCGGCCTCGGAGGCGATGCCCTCCATGAGATCGCCGTCGGAGACGATCCCGTAGGTGTAGTGGTCCTGCACCTCCGTGCCGAACTTCTCGCGCAGGAACTCCTCGGCCATGGCCATGCCGACGCCGTTGGCGAAGCCCTGGCCGAGCGGGCCGGTGGTGACCTCGACGCCGGGGGTCACGTGCACGAGGTCGCGCTCGGGGTGGCCGGGGGTGATGGAGCCCCACTGGCGGAACTGCTTGATGTCCTCGATGCTGATCCCGTAGCCGGCGAGGTGCAGCGCGGCGTAGAGGAGGGCCGAGCCGTGGCCGGCGCTGAGCACGAAGCGGTCGCGGTCCGGCCAGTTCGGGTCCGCGGGGTTGTGCTGCATGATCTCGGCGAACAGGACGTAGGCCGCGGGGGCCATGCCCAGGGGCAGCCCGGGGTGCCCGCTGTTGGCCTTCTGGACCATGTCGATGGAGAGCGTCCGGATGGTGTTGACGGCGAGCTGCGCGTTCTGGGAGGTGGCCATGCGCCCTATGTTCGGTGATGTGGCCGCCGAATGCCATGACGGGGTTGTGTCGGGACCGCGGGCGCGACAGAGTGGGGCGATGTTCGACAAACGCCGCATCCGCAAGAACGGCGTGATCGCGCAGGCCGAGGTGCTCTCGGTGGAGGACCGGTCCCGCTTCGCCACCAGCGACGGGTACCACACGTTCGAGCACACGCTGCAGGTCCGGGCGACCGAGCGCGAGCCCTTCACCGCGGTCGTGCGGCAGCAGTTCAACATCATCGACCTGCGCCCCAAGACCGGGCAGATCCTGCAGGTGCGCTACGACCCGAAGTCGCTGGAGTGCGTGTTCGTGCTCGAGGGCGACCCGCGCTACGACGTCGACGCGATGAACGCCCGCAGCGCCGCGATCCGGTCCGGGCTGCCCGAGGCGATGCGCGACGGGACCTACGAGCGGGCGACGGTGGCGGGGATCCCGGCGGCCCCGCCGGCGGGCGCTCCGGCGGCCGCGGGATTCGATCCGGTGGCCCGTCTGGAGGGGCTCGCCCGGCTGCACGCCGCGGGCGTCCTGACCGACGCGGAGTTCGCCGAGCAGAAGGCCAAGGTGCTGGCGGACACCTGAGTTGGCGCCGTGGCGCTATCTTCGGCGCCGAAAGTGTGTGGGTTCCGTTTCCGCAGGACATGAGAGAGAGCGACATGAGTCACGCCGTGCGCACACCCGACGAACGTTTCACCGACCTGCCCGACTTCCCATGGGAGCCGGTCTACCGCGAGTGGGACGGCCTGCGCCTGGCGCACCTCGACGTCGGTCCGGCGGACGGGCCGGTGGTGGTGCTGTGGCACGGCGAGCCGACCTGGTCCTTCCTGTGGCGCAAGGTCATCCCGCCGCTCGTGGCCGCCGGCTACCGCTGCATCGCCCCGGACCTGCCGGGCTTCGGGCGCTCCGACAAGCCGACGGACATCGACTGGTACTCCTACGACATGCTCGCGATGGCGGCCGCGGCGTTCGTGACCGAGCTGGACCTGCAGGAGGCCAGCTACGTCGTGCACGACTGGGGCGGGCCGATCGGCCTGCGCAACGCGATGGAGCATCCCCAGCACGTCTCCCGCCTCGTGCTCCTGGACACCGGCCTGTTCACCGGCGAGCAGCGGATGACCGAGGCGTGGACCTCCTTCCGCGACTTCGTCGAGCGCACGGAGGACCTGCCGATCTCCAAGCTCGTCGGCGGCGTCTGCGCCACCCCGCTGTCGGACGAGGTGCTCGCCGCCTACGACGCGCCCTTCCCCGACGCGGCCAGCAAGGCCGGCGCCCGCGCCCTGCCCCTGATCCTGCCCCGCCGCCTGGACGACCAGGGCGCGGCCGAGGGGCGCACCGCCCTGACCGCGCTGGAGCACACCACCATGCCCAAGCTCCTGCTGTGGGCCGACGGCGACCCGATCCTGCCACCCGAGCTGGGCGGCCGCCTGGCCCAGCGCATCAACGCGCCCGAGCCCGAGATCATCCCGAACGCCGGCCACTTCCTCCAGGAGGACCAGGGCGAGCTGATCGGCAAGCGCATCGCCCAGTGGCTCGACGAGACGCCGATCGTCCCGCTGGGCGACGAGGACTGGGACTAGGGCCCGGGGGGTGCGCCAACTGACTCCCCCGGGGTGGGAGCCAGTTGGATAGCCCCTCGGGAGGCTAGGGCGTGGTCTCGGTGAGCGAGGGGGTGTCGGTGTTCTCCAGCTCCGGGGCGGAGTGGGAGGCGCGGGTCTCGTAGGCCAGGCGCTTCTGGGAGTCGGGCGTGGAGAGCACCTTGTCGGCCTTGAGCGCGCGGGCGACGCCCTCGCGGCCGGAGCGCGGCAGCAGGCCCATGACCTTGTTGATGGTGCCGATCATGCGCGGGACGAAGATGTCGAAGCGCGGCGACTTGAGGGCGTCGACGATCTCGCCGGCCACGTCCTCGGGGTTGACGTTCTTGACGCCGCGGGCCGAGGGCAGGCCGGAGGCCAGCTCGGTGTTGACGAGGGACGGCATCACGCAGCCGATCTCGACGTTGGTGCCGCGGACCTCGGCGCGGACGGCCTCGCTCATGCCGACGACGAAGTGCTTGGTCCCGCAGTAGGTGGCGCCGCCCGGGAAGCCGCTCTTGCCGGCCGTCGAGGCGATGTTGATGAGGTGCCCGCGGTTGCGGCCCAGAAAGCGCTGCAGGGCGATCTTGGTGCCGTACTCGACACCCATGATGTTGATGAGCACCTGGCGCATCGTCGTCTCGTCGCTCTCGTCGACGAGCGGACCCAGCGGCATGATGCCGGCGTTGTTGACGAGCACGTCCATCGGCCCGAGCTGGCGCTCGGCCTCGTCGACGAACTCTTCGAAGCTCGCGCGGCTGGTCACATCCAGCGGCAGGCCGATCGTCCCCGCGCCGATCTCGGCGGCGGTCTTGGTGGCGAGCGCGGCGTCGAGGTCGCCGATCGCGACCTTCATCCCCTCGCGGACGAGTGCGCGGGCGGTGGCGGCGCCGATGCCGCGGGCACCACCGGTGATGACGGCGACCTGGCCGACGAGAACACGGGGCTGACTGGCCATGGAAAGCACTCCTGCTGCGGGGGGATGGACACGGAGGAACCCCTACCGTACACAAAGTTGACGGGGGCGTCACCGACCGAGGGGTCCTCGGGCGGCCGGTTGGCCCTTGCCCGTCCGCATCCAGTTTGACAGGCTGTCAGCCGCGCCGGGAGGAGAGCCCGCCGCGACCACGATCCGAGGGAGAGCACCACCGTCATGCCGCCTGCGCCCACCGTCGTCCTGTCCGAGATCCAGCGCGACACCCTCGCCGCCCTGGCCGACACCTTCGCCCCGCGCGTGGAGCGCGAGGACGACCCCACCGGCTTCTGGGGCCGCAATGCCTCGGACATGGGCATCCCGACGGTGATGGAGGAGACGCTGGGCGGGCTGAGCGACGAGGAGCTGGCCGGCATCCGCGGACTGCTCGACGCGCTGCACGACATGGGCCTGGCCGGCATGGACCAGGAGGTCCGCGAGGCCACCCTGCTGGGGATGATGGACGCAGACCCCGGCGCGCTCGCCGGGCTGACGGCGCTGAAGGGGTTGTCGCTGATGCTCTTCTACGCCCTGCCGGACGAGGTCGGCCACAACCCCAACTGGCCGGCCATCGGCTACCCCGGCCCCCGCTCGGCCGCGCCGTCGCCGGACCAGGCGCCCAAGACGATCGCCATCACGCGCCCGCACGAGGCCGAGCTGGTGCTGGAGGCCGACGTGGTGGTCGTCGGCTCCGGGGCGGGCGGCGGCACCATCGCCGGCACGCTGGCCCAAGCGGGCAAGGACGTGGTCATCCTCGAGGCGGGCGGCTACTACAACGAGGCCGACTTCAACCAGCTCGAGCTGTGGGCCTACCAGAACCTCTACCGCGCGGGCGGAGTGAGCGCGACGGCCAATGGGCAGATCGCGATCATGGCCGGCAGCAACCTCGGCGGCGGCACGACGGTGAACTGGACCAACTGCCTGCGCACCTCCCCGTGGGTGCGCGAGGAGTGGGAGCACGAGCACGGACTGGAGGGCCTGGCAGGCGCCGACTACGACCGCCACCTCGACGCCGTGTTCGCCCGCATCGGCGTCAACGACCAGTGTTCGGACTTCAACGGGCCGACCAAGCGGATGCAGGAGGCGTGCGACAAGCTCGGCTACTCGTTCAAGGTCATCACCCGCAACGCCGACCAGGACGCCTACGACGCCGACCTCGCCGGGCTGCTCGGCTTCGGCGACCAGACCGGCTCCAAGCTGGGCACGATGAAGACCTACCTGCAGGACGCCTCCGACGCCGGGGCGCGCACCGTCGTCAACTGCCGCGTGGAGCGGATCCTCACCGAGGGCGGCCGGGCGGTCGGCGTCCAGGGCACCTACACCGACGCCGACGGCGTGGTGGCGCGGGTGATCGTGCGGGCGCCGCAGGTGGTGTGCGCCGCCAGCGCGCTGGACACCCCGGCCCTGCTGCTGCGCTCGGGCATCGGCGGCCCTGCGGCCGGCGACTACCTGCGCCTGCACCCGGCGACCGTGGTGCTCGGCGCCTACGACGAGCCGCAGAAGGGCTGGTGGGGCGCGCCGCAGACCGCGCTGTCGGACCAGTTCGCCGCCTACGAGGACGGCTACGGCTTCCTCATCGAGACCTCCCACGCCAGCCCGGGCATCACCGCGCCGGCCGTCGGCTGGGAGACGGGCGAGCAGCACAAGAACGACATGTCCCGCTCGCCGACGATGTCCGGGCTCGTCTTCCTCATCCGCGACCGCGGTCACGGGCGCGTGACGATCGACGCGGCCGGCAACCCGGTGCACGAGTACGAGCTGTCCGACGAGCTCGACCAGCGCACCTACCGCCGCGGCATGCAGGAGATGGTGCGCCTGCACGACGCCGCGGGCGCGCAGGAGATCCTCAGCCTGCACCGCAAGCCGATGCGCTGGACGCGGGGCGACGGCGACGTCGAGGCCTTCGCCCAGCGGGTGCACGACGGCCCGATCGACCCGTACGCGCAGGCGATGTTCGCCCTGCACCAGATGGGCTCGGCCCGCATGGGCAAGGATCCGGCCACCTCGGTCGCCGACCCGTGGGGCCAGCTCCACGACACGCCAGGCGTGTGGATCGGCGACGCCAGCGCGTTCCCGTCGGCGTCGGGCACCAACCCGATGGCGACGACGATGGCCCTGGCCCACCGCACCGCCGAAGCGATCCTGGCGGCCTCGTGATGCGCCCGGCCGCGCGTCGCCGACCCTCCACCGCAAAGTAGGTTTTCGGGATGCCGACATTCACCCATGAGGGTCACAAGCTCGCCTACACCGAGTACGGCGAGGGGCCCCGCACCGTCGTGATGATCCACGGCCTGCTGTTCGCCCAGACGATGCACGAGCCGTTCGCCCGGCGCCTGGCCAAGCACGGCAACCGCGTGATCACGCTCGACCTGCTCGGCCACGGCAAGTCCGACCGGCCCACCGAGATGTGGGAGTACTCGATGGTCCGGTACGGGGCGCAGATCCTCGCCCTGCTCGACCATCTCGACGTCGACGAGGCCGTCCTGTTCGGGACCTCGCTGGGCGCCAACTCGTCGCTGGAGGCCACGTCGGTGGCCCCCGAGCGCGTGCGCGGCCTGGTCGTGGAGATGCCGGTGCTCGACAACGCGCTGCTCGGCTGCGCGATCGGCTTCACCCCCGCGCTCATCGCCTTCACCTTCGGCGCGCCCATCACCCGGCCGCTGTCGAAGCTGGCCGCCGCCGTCCCGCGCGGGCCGCTGCCGCTGCTGCCCCGCCTGGGGCTGGACATGATCTCCCAGGACCCCAAGCCGAGCGCGTCGATCATGCAGGGGCTCTTCTTCGGCCGGGTCGCTCCTCCCGGGTCGGTGCGCAGGACCCTGCAGGCGCCCGCCCTGGTCATCGGCCACCGCCGCGACCCGATCCATCCCTTCTCCGACGCCGGCATGCTCGTCGAGGAGATGCCCAACGCGCGGCTGCTGGAGGCCGAGTCGCTGCTGGAGCTGCGCACCGAGCCCGACCGCCTGATGGACGAGATCAACGCGTTCGTCGAGGAGTGCTGGGCGCCGCGCGAGGCCAAGCCCCGCAAGCGCCGCGCGCCGGCCAAGCGCGCCGCCACGGCCTAGGGC
>CAZXNX010000074.1:0-9398 GCA_964642225.1 uncultured Solirubrobacteraceae bacterium
GGTCACGTGTCCGGATGCTAGCGAGCGGGCCGGGCGGAGGACGGTCGGCTGCCATCATGCGGCGCATGAACCGTCACGTGAGCGCCCACCTGGAGTTCGACACCCTGCAGGACGCCCACCTGGCCCTCCAGGTCGCGGTGGCGACAACGGCCGGCGAGGTGGAGGAGCAGCTCACGATCACGGTGGACGGCGCGCCGGTGGAGGCGCGCGAGCACGCCGAGCCCCACGGTGGCCGCGTCCACGTGCTCGACGTGCCCGTCGGCGCCGTCGCGGTGGACTACACCGCCGTCGTCCGCGCCCCCGCCCAACCGGTCCCCCCGGCGCCGGTCGACGAGGCCGAGCTGCTGACCTACCTGCGCCCCAGCCGGTACGCCGAGTCCGACCGCATGGTCGGCTTCGCCACCGGCGAGTTCCAGCAGATCCCCCACGGCCCCGAGCTGCTGGCCGCCGTCTCCTCGTGGGTGGGGATGCGGCTGGCCTACGTCTCCGGCAGCAGCGAGCCGACCGACGGCGCCACCGAGACCCTGCTCGCCGCGCAGGGAGTGTGCCGCGACTACGCCCACCTCGAGGTGGCGCTGCTGCGCGCCCTGGAGGTGCCGGCCCGCCTGGCCGCCGTCTACGCCCCGGGGCTGGACCCGATGGACTTCCACGCGGTGGCCGAGGCCTACGTGGAGGGCGCCTGGCACGTCGTCGACGCCACGCTGCTGGCGCCTCGCCAGAGCTTGGTGCGCATCACCACCGGCCGCGACGCCGCCGACACCGCCTTCCTCAGCTCCTATCGCGGCGACATCGAGCTGCAGACCGTCGAGGTCGCCGCCTGGGTCGACGGCGACCTGCCGATGGACGACATCCACGGGCTGGTGCAGCTGGCCTGATCAGGCCGGAAGATCGGCGCCAGCCGATCTTCCAATGACAACGGGCGCCAGCCCGTTGTCACACGATGGCGTCCAACCGCCCGACGATCTCCGCGGCGTGCGCCGTGTAGGCGCTGACGTCGAAGACCTCGTCCAGGTCCAGTGAGGCGGCCTCGGGGTCGCCCTCCAGGAGCCCGCGCAGCGGCGTGCGCGTGTCCCACGCCTGCTGGGCGTTGCGCTGGGCGATCCGGTAGGCGTCGTCGCGGGACATCCCGCCGGCGACGAGGGCCAGCAGCACCCGCTGGCTGAACAGCGCGCCGTAGGTGAGGTCGACGTTCTCGCGCATCCGGTCCTCGTGGACGACGAGGCCGGAGACCACGCGCACCGCCAGCGACTGCATGTAGTCCAGGAGGATGGTCGAGTCGGGCAGGATCACCCGCTCGGCGCCCGAGTGGGAGATGTCGCGCTCGTGCCACAGCGCCACGTTCTCCACCGCCGCCGTGGCGTTGCCGCGCAGGACGCGGGCCAGGCCGGTGATGCGCTCGGTGGTGATCGGGTTGCGCTTGTGGGGCATCGCGCTGGAGCCCTTCTGCTTGCCCGCGCGGAACGGCTCCTCGGCCTCGCGCACCTCGGTGCGCTGCAGGTGGCGGATCTCCGTGGCCAGCCGCTCGAGCCCCGCGCCGGCCAGGGCGATGGCCTGCAGCAGCTCGGCGTGGCGGTCGCGCGCGACGACCTGGGTGGAGACGTCCTCGCCGGCGATGCCCAGGCGGGCCAGGACGCGGCGCTCGAAGTCCGGGTCGGTGGCCGAGTAGGTGCCGACCGCGCCGGAGATGGCGCCGACGGAGGCCTGCTGGAAGGCGCGCTCCAGCCGCTCGGCGTTGCGGTGGGCCTCGAAGGCGAACCCCGCGAGCTTGATCCCGAAGGTGGTGGGCTCGGCGTGCACGCCGTGGGTGCGCCCGACGCAGACGGTGTCGCGGTGGGCCCGGGCCTGCTGGGCCAGCGCGGCGACGACCTCGCGGGCCCCGCGCACGACGATCTCCCCCACGAGCTTGAGCTGTACGCCCGTGGCGGTGTCGAGCACGTCGGAGGACGTGAGGCCGTAGTGGATCCAGCGCCCGCCCTCGCCCGCGGTGGAGGAGAGCACGTCGACGAAGGCCGCCACGTCGTGGTCGGTGATCGCCTCGCGCTCCTGCACCGCCTCGACGGTGAAGGTCGCCGCGCGGATGCCCTCGAGGTCCGACGCGGTCGGGCCCTCCATCTCCTCGCAGGCGGCGACCTCGACGCGACGCCACGCCTCCATGCGCGCGTGGTCGGTCCACAGCGCCCCGATCTCGGGGCGGGTGTAGCGGTCGATCACGAGCGGCCGGTCAGGTCGACGATGCGCGCGGCCAGGTGGCCGGCGTTCTTGGCGTTGTCCAGCCCGACGGCGGCGACCGGCACGCCCGGCGGCATCTGCAGCACGGAGAGGATGGCGTCCAGGCCGCCCGCCGCGCTGAGGGAGCTGGAGAGCGGCACGCCGACGACCGGCAGCTCGGTGTGGGCGGCGGCGACGCCGGGAAGCGCCGCCGAGAGGCCGGCGCCGGCGATGATCACCTGCAGTCCGCGCATCTTGGCGTTCTTGCAGTAGTCGGCGACCGTCTCGGGGTCGCGGTGGGCGGACATGACCCGGATCTCCGAGCTGATGCCCTTCTCGGTCAGCACGGCCGCGGCCTTCTCCATCACGGGGAGATCCGACTTGGATCCCATGATGATCCCGACGAGCGGCGTGCCCTCTTCCAGCGAGGCGATGTCCGCCTCCAGCTCGGCGACGGTCTCGGTCCCGGCGGTCTGCGTCCCCTGCTCGAATTCGCTCATGCGGTGCGCTCCACGGCCCGCTGCGCGATGTCGCGCCGCAGCTGTCGGCCCTCGAAGGTGATCTGGTCCGCCGCAGCATAGGCAGCATCCCGCGCGGCCGCCGCCGTGGCGCCCCGGGCGGTGACGTTGAGGACGCGTCCTCCGGCGGTCACGACGTCGTCCCCGGCGCGCGCCGTGCCGGCGTGGGTCACCTCCACGTCCTCGGCCACCGCGTCGAGGCCGGCGATGATGTCGCCGCTGGAGGAGCTCTGGGGGTAGCCGGCCGAGGCGAGCACGAGGGTGACGGCCCAGCCGTCGTCCCAGGCGATCGCGTCCCCCGTCCAGCCGGCCAGGCCGCCGGGCCGGGTGGCGTCGGTGAGGAGCGTCAGCAGGTCGCTGCGCAGCCGCGGGAGCACCGCCTGCGTCTCCGGGTCGCCGAAGCGCACGTTGTACTCGAGGACCTTGGGCCCGTCGGCGGTCAGCATGATCCCGGCGTAGAGCACCCCGTGGAAGGGGATGCCCTCGGCGGCCAGGGCGTCGACGATGGGCTGGTGGACGAGCGCCGCCAGCTCGCGGGCGCGGTCGCGGTCGACGCCGACCACCGGCGAGTAGGAGCCCATGCCGCCGGTGTTGGGGCCCTCGTCGCCGTCGAAGATCCGCTTGTAGTCCTGCGCGGGCGCCAGCGGGATTGCGCGCTCGCCGTCGCACAGCGCCAGCAGGGAGACCTCCTCGCCCTCCAGGAACTCCTCCACCACCACGCGGGTGCCGCCGAACCGGTGGTCCACGAGGAAGTCGGTGAGCGTGGCACGGGCCGTCTCCTCGTCGGGCGCGATCACGACGCCCTTGCCGGCGGCCAGGCCGTCCTCCTTGATGACGACCGGGTACCGGGTGATCGCCGCCATCCCGTCCTCGACGGTCGTCACCGCGCGCCACGCGGCGGTGGGCACGCCGGCCGCGTCCATGACCTCCTTGGAGCGGGCCTTGGAGCCCTCCAGCGCCGCAGCCGCGGCCGACGGGCCGAAGGCGGCGATGCCGGCGGCGCCGAGCGCGTCGACGAGCCCGGCGACGAGCGGCACCTCGGGCCCCACGACGACCAGGTCGACCTGCTCGCGCCGCGCGGCCTCGACGAGGCCGGGCACGTCGTCGACGGCCACGTCCAGGAGCCGGGAGTCACGCGCCATGCCGGGGTTGCCGGGGGTGGCCAGCAGCTCGGGGTGCTGGGGCGAGCGGGCCAGGGCACGCACGATCGCGTGCTCTCGGCCGCCGCCACCGACGACGAGCACCTTCGGACCAGGACTGACGCCAGCGGGCAATGCGGCCTCCGGAGTAGGGCGGGCGGGAGGTGCCCGTTGTATCCGATCCGGCGGTGGAACGCCGACTTGGCCGGTCCCGCTGGCCCCAGGCCCCGGCGATGGCTACGGTAGGCGCACGTCCCTGACCGAAAGATCCAGCATGCTCACTCGCCTTCTCCTCTGCGCCGGAGCCGTCGTCGCCCTCACCGGGTCGGCCGCCGCGAGCGCCTCAGCCGCGTCCGTCGTCACCTCGCGCGCCTGCTACCTCAACGACGGCTCGTCGACCACGGCCACCATCGCCGCCTCCGGCTTCACCCCGGGCGGCGCGCTGTCGGTGTTCGTCGACGGCGCCCAGGTCGCGAGCGCCACGGCCGACGCGAGCGGCGCGGTCGGCCCCGGGCAGGTCAAGGTCCCGGCCCTGGGGAACACCACGGGCGAGGCCTCCCACACCGTCACCGTCAACGACGGCACGAACTCGGCGTCGGCGTCCTTCTCGACGACCCGCGTGCGCGGCGACTTCTCGCCCAGCTCGGGCAACCCGCGCACGCTCAAGGTGAGCTTCAGCGCATTCGGGTTCAACCTGATCGCACCCTCGACCGTGTACGTCCACTACGTGTCACCCAAGGGCAAGCTCAAGCGGACGATCTCGCTCGGCAAGGCCAAGGGCGCCTGCGGTCACATCACCGCCACGAAGAAGCGCAAGCTCTTCCCGTTCACCGCCGAGCGCGGCCGGTGGATCCTGCAGTACGACACCTCAAGGAAGTACCGCAAGGGCAGCAGCAAGACCTCGTTCTCGTGGGCCAAGGTCGCGGTGAAGGTGAGCCGGTTCGTCCTGCGGTGACGCAGGAGCGACCGCACCCTGGCGGCGCCAGGGTGCGGCGCGAGGCCTAGAGCGAGGCGATGAACTCGTCGATCGGGATCGCGGTCAGCGTCTCGTAGCGCGAGGTGCCGCGCGAGCCGAGCTCGAGCGAGGCGCGGGCCATGACGTTCTCGTCGGGCGCCTCCACGACGTTGACGAAGTCGAAGCGGCCGAGGGTCGCCCACTGCGCCTTGACGGTCACGCCGAGCTGCTCGAGCTCGCGGTTGACCTCGCGGATGCGGGACGGGTTGTTCTTCACCGTCTGGACGCCCTCAGAGGTGAGGGTGGTCAACATGATGAACGTCGGCATGGGGCCTCCTGAAATGGACGGTGCGTAGGCGCCGGCGTCCGGCCGGCAGGGTCCGTTCTACCCGATCCGGCGCGCCAAGGGGCGCGAGGGCCAGAAAAATCGCGTACCGTGGAGTACCTCGTCGCCGTCAGGGGTCTCGTGTCGTCACGTCGTGCGCTGTTGATCGCCATGCTGGTCCTCCTCCCCGCCGCGGTCCCGGCGGGGGCGTCCGCAGCTGCCAGCGTGCGCCTGGAACACCCCTGCTACCAGGACAACGGCACGGCGACCAAGGCGACCTTCCACGCCGACGGCTTCACCCCGGGCAGCGTCCTGCCCGTCACGCTCGACGGCCAGCTCATCGGCAAGGTGACGGTCGGCGCGAACGGATCGGTCGTCAACTCGTTCCCGGTCCCCGCCCACACCCAGCCCGGCGCCGAGTCGACGCACGAGCTGGCGCTGGCCCCCGACGGCACGGACCCCGTGCGCACCACCTTCCGTGCCACCTCGGTGATGGCCGACTTCTCGCCGGCCCAGGGTGACCCGGCCACGATGAAGGTGCGCTTCACCGCCGCGGGGATGAACCTCGTCGCCCCGAAGTCCACCGTGTACCTCCACTACGTCACGCCGAAGGGCAAGGAGCGCAAGACGGTGTCGCTGGGCCGCGCCACCGGCGCCTGCGGCAACCTGCGCACGAGCCTGCGGCGCCTCTTCCCGTTCCGGCCCACCAACGGCAACTGGACCCTGCAGCTCGACACCTCCCGCTCCTACCGCCGCGGGACGGCGCGCGCCAGCTACCCGTGGGCGCGCATCGGCGTGCGTGTGCGGGCCGCGGCCCGGTAGCCCGCCGGCTCCGGCTGCCGGCGCGAGCGCAGGAAGAGCAGCGCCCCAAGCACGACGAGCACGCACGTCACGCCCCCGACGCCGAGGCCCACCCGGGGGCCGGCCCAGGCGCAGACCCAGCCGATGATCGGGCCGCCCAGGGGCGTGGACCCCTGGAAGGCCACGAGCCACAGCGACATCACGCGCCCCCGCATGTTGGGCGCCGAGGCGAGCTGCAGGGTGGTGTTGCTGATGGCGGTGAACGAGACGCTGGCCGCGCCCACGAAGAGCAGCAGGATGAGCGCCACGGGAAGGCTGGGCGCCGCCGACAGGGCGAGGATGAGGACGCCGAACGCGCTGGCGGCGATGAGCAGCGGCCGCAGCCCGGTGCGCCCGCGGGCCGCCGTGTAGAGGCCGCCGACCACGGCGCCGATCCCCATCGAGGCCGTCATCAGGCCGAAGACGGCGGCACCCTGGTGGAACACCTGGTGGGCGAGCACCGGCAGGGTGACCTGGAATTCGTAGGCCAGCATGCCGATGAACACCATCATCACCAGCGGGATGGTCAGCTCGGGTGTCCGGGAGGCGTAGCGCAGCCCCTCGCGCAGCTGGCCGCGCTCGCGGGCCACGGGGGCGGTGGGCCGCAGCGCCGATCGGCGCAGGGTGGCGAGCGAGGCGATCACCGCAACGAAGCTCACGCCGTTGAGCAGGAAGCAGACGCCGAGACCGACCGTGGCGATGAGGACGCCGGCGATCGCGGGGCCGATCGTCCGCGCGGCGTTCATGAGCACCGAGTTGAGGCTGACCGCGTTGCGCAGCGCGCCGGGGCCGACCATCTCGAGGATGAAGGACTGGCGGCAGGGGCTCTCGAAGGCGTTGTTGGCGCCGAGGGCGACGGCGAGCACGGCGACCTGCCAGAAGCGGACCTCGCCGGTGACGGTGAGGACACCGAGGACGAGGGCCTGGATGCCCATCAGCGACTGCAGGACGACCATCAGCCGGCGCTTGTCGACACGGTCGGCGACGACGCCGCCGTAGGGGCCCAGGAGCAGGACGGGCAGCGCCTGCAGGGCGACGACGAGGCCGAGCATGGTGGCCGAGTGGGTGAGCGTGAGCACGAGCCACGCCTGCGCGGTCATCTGCATCCAGGTGCCGATGAGCGAGACCGCCTGGCCGGCGAAGTAGCGGCGGTAGTTGGGGATGGCCAGCGCGGCGAACGTGGCGCGGCCGGCTCTCATGACGGAATCAGGCACGGGCCTCCTTGAGCGTGTGGGCGAGGGCTTCGAGGATCGGCAGCGCCTCGTGGAGGGTGGAGAGCTGCTCGGGGCCCAGGTGGTCGAGGTGGTCGCGCAGCGTGGCGGCGCGGGCCTTGCGGGTGCGCTCGCGCAGGCGCCGGCCGGCGGGGGTCGCCTCGACGAGGACGCTGCGGCGGTCCCTGGGGTCGGGGGTGCGCACGAGCAGGCCGTCGTCGGCCAGCAGGCCGAGCACCCGCGAGAGCATGGTGGGGTTGAGGCCCTCGGCGGCGGCCAGCTCGGCGACGCCGATGGGGCCGGCGCGCACGACGGTGAAGAGGACGGTGGTCTGCGTCGGCGTCAGGCCGGTGTGCGGGGAGCTCAGCCGCAGGCTGCGCCCCACCTTGGCGATCGCGACGCGCAGACGCTCGATGTCGTCCTCGTCGAACTCCGTCTGGGGCACGTCGCCTCACTCTCATTGCTTGCCGATAGGCAACTATCTTATCACACGAGAGAGGCCGGCCCCCCGGGGACCGGCCTCCTCTCCCTTCTGTGCTCAATATGCGCGTACCACACGCATATTGAGCATTGGGTGCCGCGGGGCCGGGTCAGGCGGCGGCGGGCTCAGGCGCGTCGGCCGGCGTCTTGGTGAGGACGACCTCGCCGTCGGCGGCCGTGACCGTGACCACGTCCCCCTCGCGGTAGGTGCCCTCGAGGATGGCGCGGGCCAGCGGGTCGACCAGGTGCTTCTGGATGACGCGCTTGAGCGGCCGGGCGCCGTACGTCGGGTCGTAGCCCAGGTTGCCCAGCAGGGTGCGGGCGTCGTCGTCGAGCGTGACGCTGATGCCGCGCTCCTTCCCCACCCGCTCGGTGAGGCGGCGCACCTGGATCTCCACGATCTCGCCGATCTGGCTGCGGTCGAGCGCGTCGAACTCCACGATGTCGTCGAGGCGGTTGATGAACTCGGGCTTGAAGTGGCCCTCGGCGCCGACCCGGCCCCCCGGGATGTTGGAGGTCATGATCAGCACCACGTTCTTGAAGTCCACCGTGCGGCCCTGGCCGTCGGTCAGCCGCCCGTCGTCCATCACCTGCAGCAGCGTGTTGAACACGTCCGGGTGGGCCTTCTCGACCTCGTCGAGCAGCACGACCGAGTAGGGCCGGCGGCGGACCGCCTCGGTCAGCTGACCGCCCTCCTCGTAGCCGACGTAGCCGGGAGGCGCGCCGACGAGCCGCGAGACCGCGTGCTTCTCCATGTACTCCGACATGTCGATGCGGATCATCGCGTCCTGCGTGTCGAACATGAACTCGGCCAGCGCACGGGCCAGCTCCGTCTTGCCGACGCCGGTCGGGCCCAGGAACAGGAAGGTGCCGATGGGGCGGTCGGGATCCGACAGCCCGGCGCGCGAGCGGCGCAGGGCGTCGCTGACGGCGCTGACCGCCTCCTCCTGGCCGATGACGCGGGCGTGCAGGCGCTCCTCCATGTGGATGAGCTTCTCGATCTCGCCCTCCAGCAGCCGGTTGACGGGGATGCCCGTCCACGAGGCGACGACCTCGGCCACGTCCTCGCTGTCGACCTCCTCCTTGAGGAAGCGCGCGGCCGGCCGGTCGCCGTCGGCGACGGCGGCCTCGTGGGCCACGAGTTCCTTCTCGAGGTCGGGGATGATCCCGTAGCGCAGCTCTGCGGCCCGCTGCAGGTCGGCCGCGCGCTCGGCGCGCTCGACCTCGGCCCGGGCCTCCTCGAGCTTCTCCTTGATGTCGCTGACCGCGTAGATGGCGTCCTTCTCGGTCTGCCACTCGGCCTTCATCGCGTCCGAGCGCTCCCGCAGCTCGGCCAGCTCGGCCGCGATGCCTTCGCGCCGGCTGACGCTCGCCTCGTCCGTCTCCTTCTCCAGCGACGTGAGCTCGATCTCCAGCTGCATGATGCGGCGGTCGAGCTGGTCGATCTCCGTGGGCAGCGAGTCGATCTCGATGCGCAGCCGGGAGGCCGACTCGTCGATGAGGTCGATGGCCTTGTCGGGCAGGAAGCGGTCGGCGATGTAGCGGTGGCTGAGCGTGGCCGCCGCGATGAGGGCGGCGTCCTGGATGCGCACGCCGTGGTGCACCTCGTAGCGCTCCTTCAGCCCGCGCAGGATGGCGATCGCGTCCTCCACGGACGGCTCGGGGACCATCACGGGCTGGAAGCGGCGCTCCAGGGCGGCGTCCTTCTCGATGTGCTTGCGG
>CAZXNX010000075.1:0-9389 GCA_964642225.1 uncultured Solirubrobacteraceae bacterium
CCACCGCCGAGGTCCGCGCCGCCCAGGCCCGCGAGCACGACGTGGAGTCGCGCCGCGACCTCGACGCGCTGGCCGCCCGCCTGGGGCTCCCCGCCCAGCCGTCGGAGGAGCCGCTGGACCCCGAGCAGGCCCAGGCCCTCACCGTCCGCATCGAGCGCCTCGTGCGCCGCCGCGAGCAGCTCGGCCCGGTCAACCCGCTGGCCAAGGCCGAGTACGAGGAGGCGCTGGCCCACGTCGAGGAGCTCGAGCGCCAGCGCACCGACCTGGAGACCGCGCTGCGTGAGCTGCGCGCCTTCATCCGCGACACGGACCGCCAGATCCAGGAGACGTTCGAGGAGACCTTCAAGGCCGCGGCGAAGAACTTCGAGGAACTGGCCGAGCACGTCTTCCCCGGCGGCCGCGGCCGGCTGCGCCTCGTCAAGGAGGACACGGGCCCCAAGGCCGTCCTGGGCGGCGCCGGCCAGCCCGGCGGCGAGGACGCCCGCACCGACGTGTTGCAGGCCGAGGTGGCCGCCGAGGCCGAGGCCCAGCAGCTGCAGGACGGCGACGTGCTGCCCGAGGAGGAGCTGGGCGTCGAGATCGAGATCACCCCGGCCGGCAAGTCGATGAAGCGCCTGACCCTGCTCTCCGGCGGCGAGAAGTCGATGACCGCCATCGCCTTCCTGTTCTCCGTCTTCCTCGCCAAGCCGTGCCCGTTCTACATCCTGGACGAGGTCGAGGCCGCGCTGGACGACCTCAACATCTCCCGCTTCCTGGACCTGCTGGAGATGTACCGCGACCACGCCCAGTTCATCGTCGTGACCCACCAGAAGCGCACGATGGAGGCGGCCGACACCCTGTACGGCGTCTCGATGGGCGCCGACGGCGTCTCCAAGGTCGTCTCGCGCAAGCTCCCGCGGGACGCGGCTCCCGCCACGGCCACCGCCGGCTGACCCACCCGACCGCGGCCCCGCGCCGCCGCCCGGGTATCTTCCGGCGCCGATGCCCCGCGACTGGTCCGACCTCTTCATCACCGACGCGCCCGCCGCGGCCGCGTCCGACGCCGACGGCGGGGGAGGAGCCGAGCCGGACGGCAAGCCCCGGCGCCGCGGGATGTTCAAGCGCCTGCGCGAGAACCTGGCCAAGACGCGCGAGGCGCTCGGCGCCGAGATCCAGTCGACGCTGTTCGAGACGGTCGACGAGGAGACGTGGGAGCGCCTGGAGGAGGCGCTGATCATGGCCGACGTCGGCGCCCGCACCACCGCCGACGTCGTCTCCAAGCTGGAGGCCGAGGCCTCCTCCGGCGACCTGGAGGGCGGCGAGGCGCTCACCGGGCGCCTCGTGGAGCTGCTCGCCGACATCGCCCGGCCCGCCGAGGGCCGCATCGACCTGCGCCACGAGCCGACCGTGATCATGGCCGTCGGCGTCAACGGGACCGGCAAGACGACCACGATCGGCAAGCTCGCCTGGCATCTGCGCCAGGAGCTCGGCCACACCGTCGTCCTCGGCGCCGCCGACACCTTCCGCGCCGCCGCCACCGAGCAGCTCGAGGGCTGGGCGCAGCGCGCCGGCTGCGAGATCGTCACCGGCGCGCCGGGCAGCGATCCCGGGTCCGTGGCCTTCGACGCCATCGCCCGTGGCCGCGAGGCCGGCGCCGACGTCGTGATCATCGACACGGCCGGGCGCCTGCACAACCAGGACGAGCTGATGGCCGAGCTGACGAAGATCCGCCGCGTCATCGACCGCCAGCTCCCGGGCGCCCCGCACGAGACCCTGCTGACCGTCGACGCCACCACCGGGCAGAACGGGCTGCGCCAGGCCCAGCTCTTCTCCCAGGCCGTGCCCGTCGACGGGGTCGTGCTGACCAAGCTGGACGGCACCGCCAAGGGCGGCATCGCGCTGGCCATCGCGGCCGAGCTGCAGATCCCGGTGAAGCTCATCGGCGTGGGGGAGGCGGTGGAGGACCTGCGGCCCTTCGACGCCGACGAGTTCGCCCGCGCCCTCGTCGGGCTCGACGCCGGTTGACACGGTTCTGACACCAAACACGGCATGTCGATGAACTAGGCTTGCGCCATGGACGAATGGGTCATCTGGCTGCTCGTCGGCATCGCGTTCTCCATCGGCGAGATGGCGACGCTGGGCTTCTTCATGGCCCCGTTCGCCGCGGGGGCGTTCGTGGCGGCGATCCTGTCCGTCATCGGCGTGGGCACCGGGGGCGCCATCCTGGCCTTCGCCATCGTCACGCTCATCCTGCTGCTCGCCCTGCGCCCGGTGGCGCGCCGCCACCTCAAGACGCCCCCGGAGATCCGCACCGGGACGGCCGCCCTCGTGGGCAAGGAGGCGATCGTGCTGGAGCGCATCGCCAACGACGAGGGCGTCGGCTGCGTGCGGATCGACGGCGAGGTGTGGACCGCCCGCGCCTACGACGAGGACGAGATCATCGATGCCGGCTCGAAGGTCCAAGTGATGGAGATCCGCGGCGCCACGGCGCTCGTGACGCAATGACATGCCCGCTTCCCACCGTCGGATGAAGGAGTCGCAATGGCCGGTCTGATCGTTCTGGCAATCGTCGTCATTTTCGTGCTGATCGTCGCCGCGCGCACGATCCGCATCGTGCCTCAGGCCCGGGCGGGTGTGGTGGAGCGGCTCGGCCGCTACCAGCGCACCCTCGCGCCGGGGCTGGCGATCGTGGTGCCGTTCATCGACAAGGTCAAGCCGCTGATCGACCTGCGCGAGCAGGTCATCACCTTCGCCCCGCAGCCGGTGATCACCGAGGACAACCTCGTGGTCCAGATCGACACCGTCCTGTACTTCACGATCACCGACCCCAAGTCGGCCGCCTACGAGGTCGCCAACCCGCTGCAGGCCATCGAGGCCCTCACCGTCACGACGCTGCGCAACGTGATCGGCGGCATGTCGCTGGAGGACACGCTGACCAGCCGCGACAACATCAACTCGCAGCTGCGCGTCGTCCTGGACGAGGCGACCGGCCGCTGGGGCATCCGCATCAACCGCGTCGAGCTCAAGTCGGTCGACCCGCCGCCCACCATCCAGGAGGCGATGGAGAAGCAGATGCGGGCCGAGCGCGACAAGCGCGCCGCGATCCTCACCGCCGAGGGCTTCAAGCAGTCGCAGATCCTCACCGCGCAGGGCGAGCGGGAGTCGGCCATCCTCAAGGCCCAGGGCCAGCGGGAGTCGGCCATCCTGCAGTCCGAGGGTGAGGCCAAGGCCATCGCCACCGTCTTCGAGGCCATCCACCAGGGCGCGCCCGACCAGGCGCTGCTGAGCTACCAGTACCTGCAGATGCTCCCCAAGCTCGCCGAGGGCCAGGCCAACAAGGTCTTCGTCATCCCCTCGGAGTTCAGCCAGGCGCTCGGCAGCGCGGGCGCCGCCATCGGCAAGATCGCCGGCAACATCGCCCCGCCGGCGAGTCCGCCCGCCCCGCCGCCGCCCAAGCCGGAGCAGTAGCGAACGGCCGGGTCCGTCACACTTCGGACCCGGCATGTTCGACTCCCTCTCCGAGAAGCTCCAGGCCACCCTGTCCGACGTCCGTCAGCGCGGGACGCTGACCGAGGCCGACATCAACGCCACGATGCGCGAGATCCGTCTCGCGCTGCTCGAGGCCGACGTCAACTTCAAGGTCGTCAAGTCCTTCACCACCTCGGTGAAGGAGCGGTGCATGGGCGCCGACGTGATCGGGGCCCTCAACCCGGGCCAGCAGGTCGTCAAGATCGTCAACGAGGAGCTCGCCGCCCACATGGGCGGCGCCTCCGCGGGCATCACCTTCTCGCCCCGCCCCCCGACCGTGATCCTCATGGCCGGCCTGCAGGGCTCCGGCAAGACGACCGCCACCGCCAAGCTCGCCCGCTACCTCAAGGAGGAGCACGGCTCCTCCGTCGCGGTCGCCGCCTGCGACGTCTACCGGCCCGCCGCGGTCGAGCAGCTCGTCCTCGTCGGCGGCCAGGTCGGCGCGCCCGTCTCCGAGCAGGGCACCGACAAGAACCCGGTGGACATCGCCCGGTGGGCGCTGGACCAGGCCAAGCAGGACGGCAAGGACGTCCTCATCGTCGACACCAGCGGCCGCCTGCACGTCGACGACGTGCTCATGCAGGAGCTCGTCGACGTGCGCAAGGCGGTCAAGCCGCACATGGTGCTGCTCGTCGTCGACGGCATGACCGGCCAGGACGCGGACAACGTGGCGGAGGCGTTCGCCGACCACGTCGCCTTCGACGGCGTGATCATGACCAAGCTCGACGGCGACGCCCGCGGCGGCGCCGCGCTGAGCGTCAAGGCGGTCACCGGCAAGCCGATCCTCTTCGCCAGCACGGGGGAGAAGCTCGACCGCTTCGAGCGCTTCCACCCCGACCGCATGGCCCAGCGCATCCTCGGCATGGGCGACGTGATGACCCTCATCGAGAAGGCCGAGGGGCAGTTCGACGAGGACGAGGCGGCGGAGCTCGAGCGCAAGATGCGCAAGAACGAGTTCACGCTGGAGGACTTCCTCAAGCAGCTCAAGCAGATCCGCAAGATGGGCCCGCTCAGCTCGATCCTGGGCATGATGCCCGGGTTCGCCGGCCAGCAGATGAAGAACATGAAGGTCGACGAGCGCGAGCTCGACCGCATCGAGGCGATCGTCCTGTCGATGACGCCCGAGGAGCGGCGCAAGCCGGAGCTGATCAACGGATCGCGGCGGCTGCGCATCGCCCGCGGATCGGGCACGAACGTCCAGGCGGTGAACCGCCTGGTCAAGCAGTTCGGCCAGATGCGCAAGATGATGAAGCAGATGGCCGGAGGCAAGATGCCGGACATCGGGGCGCTCATGCGTCAGGGGCGGTAGGCGTCCGGGCCTCGCGCTCGCTACCCTTGACCGTCGATTTTCTCATTGACCTTTCGGAAGGGTTCCATGGCAGTCAGGCTCAGGCTCACTCGTGTGGGCGGCAAGAAGGATCCGATCTGGCGCGTCGTCGTCGCTGATCAGCGCGCACCGCGCGATGGCCGCATCATCGAGACGATCGGGCGCTACAACGCGCAGACCGATCCCTCGACGATCGTCATCGACGAGGAGCGCGTGAAGGTGTGGCTCGCCAAGGGCGCCCAGCCCACCGAGACCGTCCGCAAGCTCCTGCGCACGCAGGGCATCGACCCGGACGCCCGCTAGCACCCGTTCGATGCGCGAACTCCTGGAGTACATGGCCCGGCTGCTCGTCGACGTTCCTGACGCGGTCGAGGTCGAGGAGTTCGTGGAGGACGACGGCACCGTCGTCCTGGAACTCGCCGTCGACGGCGAGGACTACGGCAAGGTGATCGGCCGGGGCGGCCGGACCGCGCACGCCCTGCGCACGATCGTCAAGGCGTCGGCCGTGCCCTCCGGGCGCCGCGTGCTCGTCGACATCGTCGACTGAGTGACCGCCGAACCGCCCACGGAGTCCGCGCAGGACAGGTTGAGCGCGGGACGCGTCGGCCGGGCCCACGGGCTCGACGGCAGCTTCCACGTCACCCGGCCGCGCCCCGGCGTGCTGCGCAACGGCCTGGAGCTCGTGCTCGGCGGCCGCGCCACCACGGTGCGCCGCTGCGCCGGCACCGACGACAAGCCGATCCTGGCGGTCGAGGGGGTCTTCCATCGCAACGGCGTGGAGGCCCTGCGCGGTGAGGACCTGTGGGTCTCCCGCGACGACGTCCCGGCCCTGGGCCCGGACGAGTTCTGGGCCGAGGACCTCGAGGGCTGCGTCGTGGCCGACGGGGAGACGGTGGTGGGCACCGTCCGCACGCTGCTCGTCCTGCCGTCGTGCGAGGTGCTCGAGGTGGCGCGCGAGGCCGGCGGCGCCGATCTGCTCGTCCCGCTCGTGCGGGATGCCGTACGCAACATCGACGTGGCCGCCGGCCGCATCGAGATCGACCTGCAGTTCCTGGGTGAGGGAGAGCCGGACTGATGCAACTCGACGTGGTGACCCTCTTCCCCGAATGGTTCGGCTGGTTCCGCGAGCAGCGCCACGTGCGCAACGCGATGGAGCGGGGCCACGAGCTGCGCGCGCTCAACCCCCGCGACCACACCGAGCTGACCGGCCGCCAGGTCGACGACACGCCGTTCGGCGGCGGCGCCGGCATGGTGCTGCGCGTCGACGTGATGGATTCCGCGCTGCGCAACTTCTACGACACCGACCCGGTGGAGCTGAAGACCCAGCGCCGCGTGATCGCGCTGACCCCGGGCGGCCGCACCCTGGACGAGGACTACGTCAACGAGCTGGCCGCCGAGCCGGCCGTGACGCTGCTGTGCGGGCGGTACGAGGGCTTCGACGAGCGCATCGTGCAGCACTTCGCCTCCGACACGCTGTCGGTGGGGCGCTACGTGCTCTCCGGCGGCGAGCTGGCGGCGATGGTGGTGTGCGACGCGGTGCTGCGCAAACTGCCCGGGGCCCTCGGTCACGCCGAGTCCGCCGTGGAGGAGTCGTTCAGCGACGCGCTGGGCGGCGATCCCGAATATCCGCACTACACACGGCCCGCCGAGTACCGCGGCTGGAAGGTCCCGGACGTGCTGCTTTCCGGCCATCACGCCGAGATCGCGACGTGGCGGCGGGACCGCAGCCGTGAGCGTGGGGCCGGGGCGTCCGGCTCTTCGCTATCCTGACGTCCCCGCGCGGCGCCTCCTTCGTTCCCTGCAGCGCCCGCCTCCTCTTGCCATGAGCACCATCATCCAAAGCCTCGAGCGCGCGCAACTGCGCCGCGTTCCCAACTTCGGTCCGGGCGACCGGGTCAAGGTCCACTTCCAGGTGGTCGAGGGAACGCGCAAGCGGACCCAGGTCTTCGAGGGCGTCGTCATCAAGCGCCAGGGCCACGGCGCCCGCGAGACGTTCACCGTCCGCAAGCAGTCCTTCGGCGTCGGCGTCGAGCGCACGTTCCCCGTGCACTCGCCCAAGATCGAGAAGATCGAGGTCCCGGCCCGCGGTGACGTGCGTCGCGCCAAGCTCTACTACCTGCGCGACCGCGTCGGCAAGCGCGCCCGCGTTCGCGAGAAGCGGTACACCGGCCCCGAGCAGCGTGTCGAGCCCGGCCTCATGTTCGAGGACGAGGTGGAGGGCGCCGTCGATCTGGACGGCAACGCCCCGGACGACGTGATGCTCGTCGACGAGACGGTGGAGGCCCCTGAGGCCGAGGTCACGACCGACGCTCCGGCGCCCGCCGCCGACGAGGCCGTCGCCGACGCGCCCGCCGAGTCTGACGCCGAGGCACCCGCCGACGCTCCGTCCGAGGCCGACGCCACGGACGAAGCCAAGGCGTGACGCCAGCCCGCAGGAAGGGCGAGAAGTCCACGGCCAACTCGATCATCGAGTTGGTCGTCATCGTTGTGATCGCTCTCGGCCTCGCCCTGGGCATCCAGGCCTTCCTGATCAAGCCGTACAAGATTCCCAGCGAGTCGATGGTCCCGACCCTCCAGGTCGGCCAGCGCGTGCTCGTCAACCGCATCGGCACGCACTTCGGCGATCCCGAGGTCGGCGACATCCTCGTCTTCCACCCGCCCAAGGGCGCGGAGAACGGCCTGGACCAGTGCGGCGTGGACCATCCCTCCAACCAGGGCTGCCCGCGCTCCACGCCCGAGCAGGCCGACGTCAACTACATCAAGCGGGTCGTCGGCGTCCCCGGCGACGTGCTCTCGGTCGTCGGCGGCCACGTGATCCGCAACGGCAAGCGCGAGTCGGACTCCTACATCGCCCCATGCGGCGACGGCGGCAAGTGCGACCTGCCGAAGAAGCTCAAGGTTCCCGCCGGTCAGTACTACATGATGGGCGACAACCGTGGCTTCTCCGACGACAGCCGCTACTGGGGTCCCGTCCCCAAGGACTGGATCATCGGCGAGGCCTTCGCCACCTACTGGCCCATCGACCGCATCGGGCTCCTCTGAGGTGACCGTGGAGGGTGCCGCCGTCGCGTCGATCGCGCGCCGCCCCCGCCGTTCCCGGACGCCTCGCGCGCGTCGCCTGATCGCCCACGACCGCGGGCTCGGCCGGCGCTGGATCGCCGGCGCCGACGAAGCCGGGCGCGGCTGCCTGGCCGGGCCGCTCGTCGCGGCGGCCGTCCTGCTCGACATGGAGGCCTTCGGCCCGCGTGAGGCACGCGCGCTGTCGGCCCTCAACGACTCCAAGCAGCACACCGCCGCCGCGCGCGAGGAGCTGTACCCGATCGTGATGCGCATTCCGGTGCGCGTGGCGATCGTCTCGCGCTCGGCGCCGGGCATCGACACGCGCGGGCTGCACCGCACAAACCTCCAGGCCCTGAGCGACGCGCTGGCCCGCGTGGCCGTGCCCGAATGCCTGTGCCTCGTCGACGGCTTCTCCGTCCCCGACATGGGCCACGAGCAGCGCGCCATCGTCGGCGGGGACGCCACCAGCGCCGCGATCGCCGCCGCATCGATCCTGGCCAAGGTCAGCCGTGACCGGTTCATGGCCCGCGCCGACCGCCTGCACCCCGGCTGGTCCTTCTCCGCCCACATGGGCTACTCCACGCCGGACCACCGGGCGGCGATCCAGGAGCAGGGCGTCTCGCCGCTGCACCGCCTCTCGTTCGCCTCCACGGCGTACCAGCAGCTCTCGTTCTGACCATCAGAAGCACCCCTCCAGGTGCTCGAGGGTCTGCAGCCGCCCCTGGCCGTCGATGGTGATCCCGATCGCGTCGAACCGCACGGTGGGGCGTCGCACGCCCTTGCCGGCGCCGCCGAGCCAGGCGACCGCCAGGGCGCGGATCCGCCGGCACTGATCGGGGTACAGGCCGTCGAAGGGGTTGGCGGCCACGCCGGCCCGCCGCGTCTTGACCTCGCAGAACACCACGGTCGTGTCGTCCACGGCCACGATGTCCAGCTCGCCGGTGCGCGTGCGCACGTTGCGGTCGACGACGTGCAGGCCCAGGCGCTGCAGGTGCTCGACGGCGAGCTGCTCGCCCTGGGCGCCGAGGCGGTGGCGGAGGTCGTTGGACATGCACCAGACCGTAGGCACCGACGCGTGTCGTGTCTGTGCCCCCGGGTGACGATTGCGTGCCGATTGCGTGGCGTGAGATCACGGCACGAACACGGCACGCACAAGGCACACGGCGACCCCCACGTGACACGCGCGCCGACCTAGCGTCCGCGGGGTGCTCGCCCATGCCACGACCTTCGCCCTCGACGGGCTCGGAACGCGCCGGGTGCGCGTCGAGGTCGACGTGCGTCCCGGCCTGCCCGCCTTCACCATCGTCGGCCTTGGCGACGCCGCGGTGCGCGAGGCGCGTGAGCGCGTCCGCGCGGCCATCCTCAACGCGGGGCTCGAGTTCCCCCAGCGCCGCGTCACCGCCAACCTCGCGCCCGCCGACCTGCGCAAGGTCGGCCCCGGCTTCGACCTGGCCCTGGCCTGCGGGGTCCTGGCCGCCAGCGGCCAGGTGCCGCC
>CAZXNX010000076.1:0-9325 GCA_964642225.1 uncultured Solirubrobacteraceae bacterium
GGTCGGTGCGTGTGGCCGCGCGGGCCCGCACCGGCGACGTCGTGCTGCGGCGCAACGGCCCCTCGAAGGCGCTGGGCGCCGAGGGCTACCGGCTGCAGGTGGGCCGCGTGCTCACGGTCAGCGCTCCCACCACCGCCGGCGCGTTCTACGGCGGGCGGACGGTGCTGCAGCTGCGGCGTCTGGGCGCCGTGGTGCCGCGCGGGGCCGCCACTGATCGACCGGCCTACCGCGAGCGGGGCCTGATGATCGATGTCGGGCGGCGCTATTACCCGCGGTCCTGGCTCGCCGCGCGGATCAGGGAGCTGGGCGACCTCAAGCTCAACATGCTGCACCTGCACCTCTCCGACACCCAGGGCTTCCGGATCCGCAGCGCCCGCCATCCCGAGGCGGTCACCCCGTCCGCGCTGTCGCGCGCCGACGTCGCGGCGCTCGTGCAGGTCGCGCGCCGCGCGCACGTGACGATCGTGCCCGAGGTCGACATGCCCGGGCACATGACCGCGGCGCTGGCCCACCACCCCGAGCTGCAGCTCAAGGACGCCCACGGCACGCCCGAGCCGGACCGGCTTGACGTCACGCTGCCCGCCGCCCGCCGGTTTGCCGCCGACCTGGTCGACGAGCTGGTGCGCTGGTTCCCCGGCCGCTGGTGGCACGCCGGCGCGGACGAGTACCTGGGCCCGTTCTCCACCGACGCCGACTGGGCCCGCTACCCCCAGTTGCTCGCGTACGCCCAGCGCACGCACGGGCCGGGGGCCAACGCCAAGGACGCCGTCCTGGACTTCGTCCGGTTCATCGACGATCGCGTGCGGCGGGCCGGCAAGCACCTGCGCGTCTGGTCCGACGGGGTCGGCGGCGGCGCCACCGTCTCGCTGCGCCGCGGCACCGTCGTGGAGTGGTGGGACGACATCCACTCCCAGCCGCCGGCCGCGCTGGTGCAGGCGGGGTACGACGTGCTCAACGCCGGGTGGTGGCCGACCTACTACGTGACCGGCGGCCCGCTGACGGGGCACCGCGCCAGCGAGCAGGACATGTTCGCCGGCTGGTCCCCGTGGCAGTTCGACGGCCCGCGCTCCAGCCGGTTCACCGGCGGCCCCGGTGACGGCTTCACCCTGCCGCCGTCCTCGCCCGCCCTCACCGGCGCCGCGCTGAACGTGTGGAACGACGACCCCACCTCGCCGGGGTCGGCGCCCGCGGCGATCGCCACGGGCATCACGCCCCGCCTGCGCATCCTGGCCCAGAAGACCTGGGGCACCACCTCGCCGGCGGCGGACGCCGGCGCGTTCGGCACGCTGGCGGGCCGGGCGCTGGGCACACCCGGGCCATGATCGTCGCGTTCATCGTCATCGCCGTGATCCTCGTGGTCTACGGCACGTTCTCCAAGCCGCTCGACGCCCGCGGCGTGACGTCGGCGATGGTCTTCACCGCGACCGGCGTGCTGGTGGGGACCACCGTGCTCGATCTCGTCGGCACCGAGATCGAGACGACCACCGCGGAGCGGTTCTGCGAACTCGCCCTCGTCCTCCTGCTGTTCAGCGACGCCACGCGCATCGACCTGGCGGGCCTGCGCGGCCAGCTCGCCTGGCCCAGCCGGCTCCTGCTCATCGGCTTGCCGCTCACCATGCTCGCCGGGCTGGGCGCCGGGCTCCTGGTGTTTCCCGGCATCGCCCTGGCCAGCGCGTTCGTGCTCACGACGATGCTCTGCTCGACCGACGCGGCGCTCGGCCAGCGCGTGGTGTCGGACGAGGCCGTCCCCGAACGGGTGCGCCAGGCCCTGGACATCGAGAGCGGGCTCAATGACGGCCTCGGCGTCCCCTTCTTCCTCGTCGCGGTCGACCTCTCGCTGGCGGAGCTCTCGGGCGGGGTGACGTCGGCGGTCCTCACCAACATGGCCGAGCAGATCGGCTGGGGCCTGTTTGCCGGGGTGGGGGCCGGCGTGCTCGCCGGGCTCCTGCTGCGCCTGTCCGATGGCCGGGGTTGGCTCGAGGACCAGTGGCGGCAGATCATGCCCCTCATGGCCGCGATCCTGGCGTACCTGATCGCGCTGCAGCTGGGCGGCAGCGGATTCATCGCGGCGTTCACGGGAGGGATGGCCTTCGGCCAGGCCTCCCGGCGCCACGACCTGCCCGTCACCAGCGTCAACGAGAACGTCGGCGGGGTGCTGGCCGGCGCCACCTGGATCGCGTTCGGCGCCCTGGCCGTGGGCACCCTGATCCCCCACGTGACGTGGCAGATCGCCGTCTACGCGGTGCTCAGCCTCACCGTCGTGCGCATGGTCCCGGTCGCCATCGCCTTCGTGGGCACCGGCGCCAAGCTCCAGACCGTCGCGTTCATGGGCTGGTTCGGCCCCCGCGGGCTGGCCTCGATCGTGTTCGCGCTCATCGCCCTCGAGAGCGGGATCCCCGACTCCCAGCTGCTGCTCACCACCGTCATGCTCACGATCCTCCTGAGCGTCGTCCTGCACGGCCTGTCGTCGGTGCCGCTGATCGCCGCCTACAGCGGGTGGTACGCGCGGTACACCGCCGCGCACCCGGCCACCTCCGAGACGCAGCCGACGAAGATGTCGCGGTTGCGGCGCCAAGCTCCGGCCGACGGGCCCAACGGCTGAACGGGACGAGGTACCGTCCGCGACCATGCTGATCTTCTCGATGAACGTGTCAGTCGACGGCTTCATCGCCGACCGCGACGGCGACCTCGGGTGGGGGGCGCCGAGCGAGGAGCTGTTCCGCTTCCAGCTCCAGCAGGTGGGCGAGCTCGGCGGCTACCTGCTGGGCCGCCGGCTCTACGAGGCGATGGTGGTGTGGGAGACGGATCCGTCGCTGCGCGACAGCGAGGACCGGGCCGCGTTCGCCGACGCCTGGTCCGCGCTCCCCAAGGTCGTCTTCAGCCGCACCCTCGAGCGGGTCGAGGGCAACGCCCGGCTCGCCGCGGCACCGCTGGCCGACGAGGCCGCCGCGGCGCTCGCGTCGACCGACCGCGATGTCGCGATCGGGGGAGCGGGCATGGCCGCGGAGGCGATCGAACTGGGTCTCCTCGACGAGCTGCGCATGCTCCGCCACCCGGTCGCCATCGGTGGCGGCACGCCCTTCCTGCCGCCGGTCACCGACGCGGTCCCGCTCGACCTCGTCGAGACCCGGACGTTCGGCTCGGGCGTGGTCTACGAGCGCTACCGGCGCGCCTGAGTCGGTCACGCGAGGGCACTCCTGGGTCGCGGTCAGCGTTGCGAGGGCCGTGGCGCAGGCTCTCATTGCCCGGGCCTACGACCTGGGTGGCGCGACGCGCGCCAGCACGGCGTTGGCGGCAAGCCCGACGGCGACGCTTGTCGCCATGGCGACAAGCGCGCTGAGCGTGCTCGTTCCGGGAACCACGAAGAAGACGACGAATCCGATGATCACGGACGTGATCTGGCGAGCGTATCTGGACACGACGGCAAGGCTACCGTCGGCCGCACAGCCTGTGTCCATGAGTGGAGGCGCATGTCCTTCCCCGCCCGCGTGGGAGGCGCCGAGTGACTCTGGGGGGTGGGCTGTGTATGGTCGAGGCGTGGTGCATCGTGCGCGTGTGCGTCGAACGTGCCGGGGCGCGCTCGCTGCGGCGGGCGTGGTCCTGGCCGCAACCGGTTCGGTCGCGTCGACGCATGCGTCGGCAGCGACCGTCGCGGCCACCGAGTTCAGCGCCGGCATCACGGCGCGCGCGCAGCCGGTGGCGATCGCGGCCGGCCCGGACGGCAGCATGTGGTTCACCGAGTACGGCCTGGACCGGATCGGGCGGATCACCCCGTCCGGGGTGGTGACCCAGTACCGCGCCGGCATCACACGGGGGGCAGACCCGTACGAGATCACCGCGGGCCCGGACGGCAACCTGTGGTTCACCGAAAGGGGCCTCGGCCGGGTCGCGCGGATCACCCCGTCCGGGACGGTGACCGAGTTCAGCGCCGGCATCACCTCCGGCTCCCTCTACGGGATTGCCGCGGGCCCGGACGGCAACCTCTGGTTTGCCGCGAGCGACCGGATCGGGCGGATCACCCCGTCCGGGACGGTGACCGAGTTCAGCGACATCACGGAGGGAGCAGTCCTGCGGGGGATCGTGGCGGGCCCGGACGGCAACCTGTGGTTCACCGAGGACAACATCGACCAGATCGGGCGGATCACGCCGCAGGGCGTCGTGACCGAGTTCAGCATCGATCACGGCGCGGGCGAACCTGACGGCCCGTTGGGGATCGCGGCGGGCCCGGACGGCAACCTGTGGTTCACCGAGTACTACACGCACCGGATCGGGCGGATCACCCCGTCGGGCAAGGTGACCCAGTTCGGCGCCGGCATCACCGACGGCGCAGGTCCGTCGGGCATCGTCGCGGGCCCGGACGGCAACCTGTGGTTCACCGAGCGCGGCCTCAGTCGGGTTGCGCGGATCACCCCGTCCGGGGCCGTGACCGAGTTCAGCGCCGGCATCACACCGCACGCACAGCCGAAGGGGATCGCCGCCGGTGCGGACGGCAACCTGTGGTTCGCGGAGTTCGGCGTCAGCCGGGTCGGGCGGATCGCTGCTCCGAGCGGGCCGACCCTGTCGGTGACGAAGGCGGGGGCCGGCAGGGGCACGGTCACGTCCTCCCCCGGCGGCATCGCCTGCGGCTCCGACTGCTTCGGGGCGTTTGCCGCGGGCACCACGGTCACCCTCACCGCGACGCCCGTGGCCGGGTCCACGTTCACCGGCTGGACCGGCTGCACGGCGACACGGGGGAAGCCGGGCGAGTGCAAGGTCCCGTTCTCTCTTCTCCCCGTCGGCCGGCGCGCCACGACGTCGGTCACCGCGACGTTTGCGTCGGATCGCGCGTACGGCAAGGGGCGTCTGCTTGCGCCCGTGCTCGTGTTCGCCTCTGCGCCGGCGAAGAAGGACAAGTTTCCGGCGTGGACGTATCACGTGTACTTCCGCACGGCGGGCGCGTTCTCGAAGCTGATCGGGGACGGGTCGCATGACCCGGGCACGATGAAGCTCGACGACGCAATCGGGGACCCGGGTGAGGATTTCTTCGTCCTCGGCGGTGGGAAACCGCACGGCCGGTGCTACGAGTGGTTCATCGCAGCCACCCGCAAGGGTCAGCCGAGGATCACCAAGAAGCAGATCGGTGACCGTGTCCACGTGCAACTCCGCCTCCACGCCACGACCCCGCAGGCGCGGACGGTCAGGCTGGGCGCCTGGCCCACTCGCCCGAGCCAGTGGCCGTCCGTGAGACGCGCCATCAAGAAGATCGGCTGCTCCGCCTGATAGATCGCGGAGTCCTGCTCTGGCGCGTGGCTCTCACCGATGATCGAGCCGACAACGATCGAGGGCCGCTTTCGCGGCCCTCGTCGTCAGGCGGTGCTACGGGGTGTCAGCCGGGGCCTAGCTGGAAATGACGGTGAAAACGTCCACACTGACGGACAAGTGTCTCGCTACTCCCTCTCGCAAAGGAGTAGCGCCCCGGCGCTGCCAGATGGGCCCCGAGTGGCTCCTCGATGTCGGACCGCAAGCGATGACGCGCTTTCCGTGGCCGCGTTGCTCCGGCGTCACGCAGGCAACGCGTTGCGTCCTGCCGATCCGAACCCCGGGCGGCCAGGCGGGGTCATCGGTCGCTATAGGCTCAAGTGAGTGAAGCATCGGATCCGATCCGCGGAGCCGGCTGATCAGTCCGTGTTAAGCGAGCTGCATCGGCGCTCATCGTGGGTGTGGGAGGAGGACCGCGAAGCGCTCACCGCTCATCCGGAGGTGCTTGGGGTGGCAATGGACGCGATCACCGGCGGCCGAGTGCGCGTGGCCGTTGGGGCCGATGGCGCCGTGCTCGGGTTCTCGATCGTGGCCGAGGGTGCCTGCGGTGTCTGCATGGTGGATGACCTGTTTGTCGATCCCGTCCACTTTCGTCAGGGTGTGGGCCGGGCGCTCATCGACGACGCCGTCGCCCGTGCCGCCGCAACGGGCCGTTGGAGCATGACCGTGGTGGCTCATCCACGGACGTTCCCCTTCTACGAGAGTGTCGGCTTCGTCCCGGGCGAGGCGGCCACGACGCAGTTCGGCCCCGCCGTGACGATGTGGCGTGCGCTCAGCGCCCCGGCGCCCTGACGACCGGGCTCCGTCACCAGCCCCGGGGCCGCGTGTCCTCGTGGGGCGACGGGGGATGTCTTCCTGGCGCAGGAGTGCGGCGGACGGCGCGGACGACGAGGAGCCCGCCGGCCGCAGCGATGAGCCCGAGCACGATGGCCAGGTTGCGTCCGTAGTCGAGCGGCAGCAGCGATGGGTTGTTGGCGAGCCGACCCCAGCCGCCGACGACCGGGATCGAGATCAGGGTGACGATGATCGCGACCACGAGGACGCCCTGGACGACGGGAAGCATGCGGACGGGGAGGATCCAGCCCAGGAGCACGGAGGCGACAGCGACGGTGGGCACGACGATCGCGTCGTGGATCAGCAGGCCGCCGAGGAACCACAGGGCCCAGTTCGTGGCGTCGGGAAGGTGGTCCAGCAGACCGAGCAGACCGAAGATCACCACGCCCACACCGAGCACGGTGCCGACCCAGAACAGAGCGCCGCCGGGCGTAGGCTCCGGGCCGAGCGCGGGGGCGTTGGGGCGGTCCGGCGCGCTCATGTGATCTCCAGCCGGCCGACCCACTTGGTCTGCTGGACCCCCGGCCGGTTGGGCCCGATGAGGCGGCAGGGGTAGCCGTGATCGATGTGCAGGGGCTCGCCGCCGATCGACAGGGCAAGCAGCGTGTCGGGGTGTTGGGCGTGCTGCACGTTCAGCTCGGACTTCGCATAGGCGCCACGTGCCTGCAGCGAGTGCACGACGACCTCACGGTCCGGGGTCGCCCCGGCCATCGCGAGCAGGTCGCGCACACGCACGCCGGTCCAGGTGGCGCCGGCGCTCCACCCCTCCACACAGGCGATCGGCAGGTCGGCGGTGTGCTGGGGCAGGGCCTGCAGCTGGTCGAGTGTCAGGCGCAGCGGGGTCGCCGCTCCCGGTCCGTTGACCACGAGGGCGTAGTCGGACGCGGTCGCGGCGGGGATGACCCGGGCGCCGGCCGCCGACTTGTTCACCGGGATGCCCTGCGGGCCGTTGCTCGGCTTGCGCGGCGCCAGCACCGAGAGCTCCTGGAGCGGCCGGAGGGTCTGGCCCACGGTGGTGATCGTCACCACGCCCACGGCGGCGCCGACGGTGGTGAGCAGCCCGCGCCGGCTCATGCCCGCCGCGGCGGGGGAGCCGCGCAGGGGCTCGGCCGGTGGGAGCGATGAGGTGCCTCCCCCGCGACGCAGCGCCGAGCGCGTGATCGCCGCCTTGGCCCCGATGTGGACGATGAGCCCGCCGATCACGATCCACGCCGTCCAGTAGTGGGCGATCGGGAAGGAGAACGTCCACGGGATCCAGTGGGCGATGTTCGCCACCCCGGTGACGAGCTGGAAGATCGCGCCGGCGACCAGCGGGATCAGCGCCACACGCTCGACGACGTGCGCCGCGCTGCGGATCGGCGGCCACGAGAACAGCCGGGGCGACACCGTCCACAGCTTGGCCAGCAGGAGCGGGATCGCGGCGATGCCGGTCGCGACGTGGAGCCCCTGGCTCCACCGGAACAGGCCGGCGGGGGCGGCCGGCATCGAGAGGAAGCCGAGGTCGAGCGGCTCCTGCGCGAAGTGGTCGTAGAGGCCGGTGAGGAAGCACACCGAGAAGGCGACACCGAGCAGGAGTCCCAGGATCGCGGCGGTGCGCTGCTCGTGGCGCGGGCTGGGGAACGCGTCAGGCGCCAGGGGGCCGACGCGCAGGCGGTCGGCCTCCTCCGCCAGGACCTCGTTCCACGGCCGGCCCCGCGCGATGCGCTCGCCTACCGACGGGCGGTGAGACACGAGAACCACCTGCCCTGCAGGTCCCAGGTCGTGTCCACGCGCAGGCCGGCCCCGGCGCCCACCGACCGGATGTCATCGGCGGCGACGTGCGCCCACGCAAACCAGCCGCTTCGTGCCCCGTCGGCCTCCAGACGCACCATGGCCGGACCGCTCGGGCCCCCGGGTGGGTCCAGTTCGACGAGCGCGCGGCCGCCGGGTCGCAGCAGGTTGCCGACGCGGGCGAGCAGCGGGACGGGGAGGCCGCCGATGCCGATGTTGCCGTCGAGCAGGAGTGCGGTGCCCCAGGTGCCCGGCTCGGGCACCGGGCCGAAGATGCTGGTCCGCACGGCCTCTGCGCCCTGTCGTCGCACCGCAGCCACCGCGTCGGCGGAGATGTCGACGCCGAGGGCGGGGAGCCCGCGGCGGCGGCAGTCCACCAGATGGCGCCCGGGGCCGCAGCCCACGTCGAGGACCGGCCCGACCGCCCGGTCGAGCACCGAGGCATCGGGCGCGTCGGTGGCGCCGAGCCAGCGGTCCAGCCGGGCGGAGGCCCGTCGCCCGTCGCGGTAACGCAGGGTGAGCGGCGCACCGGCCAGGCCCAGGGCGTACAGGTCCAGCGGTGACACGCCGATGCTCATGCGGCGACATCGCGCTGCGGGAGCGCACCGACCGCCGCGGCGAAGCGGCTTGCGGGGATCTGGGCGGCGACGGCGACCGCGTCGGCGATGCGGTCGACATCGCGCAGTACCGGGAGGCGGCCGACGGAAAGACCCAGGTCATGGAGCCGCCGCAGCTGCGCGGCACCGGTGTCGTCCTCGCTCATGGGCACCCCGCGGAAGACGGCTGCGAGGGTCGGGTCTCGCCGCGCCCGGGGCCCGAGGCCGATGCCCCAGTACCCGCCGTCGACGGCGTCGCCGAGCACGGCGTCGCTCTGGGCCAGGGCATCGAGGCCAGCGCCCAGCAGCGCGGGCGTGAGCTGCGGGGTGTCCATGCCGACGAGGAACGTCGTGTCCCCGATGTCGGCGAACGCGGCGGCCAGCCGTTCGCCCAGGCCGTCGCCCCGCTGGGCCAGGATCTCGAAGCCGTGGGGCAGCCAGGCACCGGGTTCGCCGTCCAGGACCAGGACCCGGCGGTCGCACACCGTCGCGCCCACGGCGGCGAGCGTGTCGCGCAAGGCCGCCTCGGCGAGCTCGGCCGCCTGCCGCGGCGTGTACGGAGGGCACAGCCGGGTCTTGGAACGCCCCGCGACGGGCGCCTTGGCGATGACGGCGATGGTGCGGCTCATGCGAGCACCCCGGCCATGTCCCGTACGGCCCGGGCGGTGCCGCGCACCGTGCCCGTGACCTTGGAACGCCCGTTGCGGGGGTGGTAGTCGATGTCGACCTCGTCGATGCGCCAGCCGGCCGCGCTCGCCCGCAGCACCATCTCCAGCGGCCAGCCGAAGCGGCGGTCGGCGATGCCGAGCGCCAGAAGGTCCGTGCGG